>JBFYLO010000050.1:0-12448 GCA_041305385.1 Microcaldota archaeon
CGGCACGACTACGCATTTTCCATCTCCATTCGCCTTTGTTATGAAACCAGCTGTGGAGACTTCCTCCTGCATCGAGACATAGGCAAGAATCGTTTTCGCTTCCGAATATTCCTTGAGCCTCACCAGCTCTCCAGTTATCAACCCACTCTTCCTACCCCCCTCCTGTTCAGTCTGCCTCTTGAGAAGCCTCGTCATCTCTTTTCTCAATTCGGCCTTGTTCATTGGGTTACACCCGCCCCGTGTCCCCTTGCCTCGGACAGCATATAGATTGAGCCTGCGATGCATATTAAATCCTTGGGCCCTGCAATTGATTTCGCCAGCTCAACTGAGGCCCTTACATCCTTAACTCCAATAACTCGGTCGCAGAACCCACCCGCAATCCCAAATAAATGGCTGAGCTTCGCAGCCCGCCCATAACTCGGCTCGTTCACGATTATCCAGTCTGCATTGGCTCCCATTTCCCTGAAAAATCCCTCGTGGTCCTTGTCCTTCATCATCCCTGAAACCAGAATGAGTTTCTCATAATCGAATAAACGGAGCGATTTCGCCAGCTCCCTCGCTGCATGCGGATTGTGCGCGCAATCCATGGCCATCAGCGGTTTCCTCCCAATTACCTCGAGCCTGCAGGGGAGCTTCGTGTTTGAGATTCCCTCCTCGATTGCCCGGGTTCCAACTCCCATCCCCTCGCATAGCCCGACAGCCACTGCGGCATTCCTCCCCTGGTGCGCCCCGAGCATCGATAGGGACAGAGCATATGTGCCCTCCAATCCCCGAACTTCGTAAACATTTTTCGAATCAGTGCATTCAACAGTCTCGAGCGCAATCTCTTGACCTACTCGAACCAATTTCGCATTCTTTTTCCTGCAGGTTTTTTCAATTTCCCCAAGAGGCTCTTTTTTTCCCTCAGCAGTGACTAGGGCCCCGCCCTCCCTGATTATCCCGGCCTTCTCCCAAGCTATTCTCGAAAGTGTCTTCCCAAGAACATCGGTGTGCTCGAGTCCGATTTCAGTTATCGCCCCGAGCCTCGAGCGCGCCAGGTTGGTCGCGTCCAATCTCCCCCCCAGCCCGACCTCGAGAACACTGCAGTCAGCTCTCTCATCGGAGAAATGAAGGAGCGCCAGGGCAGTGAGGAATTCGAAGAAAGTGACAGGCTCGCATCGCCTGGATTCCCCCCAGATTTCGGAATAGAGGCTGGCGAACTTCCTTTTGGAAATCATCTTCCCATCAATGCAAATCCTTTCCCTCAAATCATCGATGTGCGGTGAGAGATACCTCCCGGTTTTCAGCCTGGCCCTCTCCAGGGCGCTCGCAGCCATGGCAGTTACCGAGCCTTTTCCGTTGGTCCCCGCGACAATTATCGATTCGAAATCGTTCTGCGGCTCCCCGAGCCTTCCGAGCAGCCCGCCCATCCCCCCGAGATACTGCCTCGGAGGCATCTGACTGGCGAGAGAATAGAGAGCTTCAACAGCTTCTTGGTAAGAGCAGCCCATCCCATCACTAGAATCAGAGCATTTTCCTTTTACAAGCCTCAAGCGTGTTCCTCATAAGCATGGCAACAGTCATGGGCCCGACCCCCCCTGGAACAGGCGTGATGTAAGCAACCCTTTTTTCAGCCCCCACGAAATCGACATCCCCAATTAATTTTCCGTCCACCCTGTTCACTCCAACATCAATCACAGCGGAGCCCTCCTTCACCATCTCCCCTGAAATCATCTTTGGCTTCCCCACAGCAACAACCAGGATATCCGCCCTCCCGGTGTGCGAGTACAGGTTTCTGGTTTTCGAATGGCAAACAGTGACAGTGGCATCCCTCTGGGTGAGCATCATGGCAATCGGTTTGCCGACAATCTCGCTCCTCCCGACCACAACCGCCTCCTTGCCTTCAATTCCAATTTTATAATAGCCGAGCAGCTTCATCACCCCGGCAGGAGTGCAAGGAGGAAAGGGACTGATTCCTGAAACCAACTTCCCCATGTTCTCAGGATGTATCCCGTCAACATCCTTCTTTGGGTCCAGCTCATCAATGATTATTTTTTCGTCTATTCCCTTCGGGAGCGGGAGCTGGACGAGGACCCCATGGTCAGGCCCTCGGTTTAGTTTGCGAATTAGCTTCAGCAACTGGCCCTGGGTCGTCTTCTCTGGCAGGATGTAGTTCTTAGACTCTATCCCGACCCGGGCGCAGGCCTTCTCCTTCAGTCCTACATAGACTTTAGATGCCTCGTCCTCGCCCACTCTCACGATGGCGAGCCTCGGCCTGAGCTTTTTTTCAGCTATCTCCCTAGCTACCTCATTGAGCACTTCCTCGGAAACCTTCTTTCCATCCATTATTTTTGCCATAACCTCACAGGTCTTTGTAAATCTGGAACCTATCGCACAACTCCTCAACTTCGGCCTTAACCTTTGCTGCTGCCCCATGGTCGCTGATGTTCCCGAGCACCTTGTCAATCAGCCTTGCGACATCCTTCATCTCCCCTTCTTTCATTCCCCGGGTGGTCATCATCGGCGTCCCTATCCTGAGCCCGCTTGTGATGAACGGAGAGCGCATGTCCTTTGGCACCATGTTCTTGTTGACGATTATCCCTGCTTTCTCAAGCGCATCCTGCGCTTCCTTGCCTGAAACGTTCTTCCTGGTGAGGTCCAGCAGCATCAGATGGTTGTCCGTGCCCCCGGAGACCAAGTCATAGCCTAGGCCCAGCAGCTCATTTGAGAGTGCCTTGGCGTTCTTCACGACCTGATGGGCATATTCCTTGAATTCGGGCTTCATCGCCTCCCCGAAGCACACTGCCTTTGCAGCAATCGAGTGCTCGAACGGCCCTCCCTGGATTCCTGGGAACAGGGCCTTGTCCAGGGCTTTCGCGTGCCTCTCTTTCGATAGTATGAACGCCCCTCTCGGCCCCCTAAGCGTCTTGTGGGTGGTGCTCGTGACTATATCGGCATAAGGAATAGGACTTGGATGGGCTCCCCCTGCAACCAGCCCTGCGATGTGCGCCATGTCTGCCATCATGTGAGCGCCAACGGAGTCGCAGATTTCCCGAAACCTCTTGAAGTCTATGGTCCTCGGGTAAGCAGTATAACCGCATAGGATTAATTTCGGCTTGGTTTCCCGGGCGAGCTTCTCAATTGAGTCGTAATTCAGCAGACTCGTTTCCGGGTCCAGCTCATAGTGGGTCACCTTGTACCACTTCCCTGAGAAATTGACCGGCGACCCGTGCGTCAGGTGCCCCCCTTGGGCGAGGCTCAAAGTCATGATTTTGTCCCCGAGCTCCAGAAGCGAGAAGTATGCGGCGAGGTTCGCGATTGCGCCTGCATGGGGCTGTACATTCGCGTGGTCTGCCCCGAAGAGCTTCTTCGCCCTCTCAATGGCAACTGCTTCAACCTCATCGGCGAACTGGTTGCCAGCGTAGTACCTTTTCTTGGGGTATCCTTCGGAGTATTTATTGGACAGGACCGAGCCCTGGGCCTCGAGCACAGCCTGGGAGCAGTAGTTCTCGCTGGCAATCATCCCAAGGGTCTTCCTCTGCCTCTCGAGCTCGCTCTTGATTAGCTTTGAAATCTCAGGGTCGCTTGAACTTAGCATATAATGGACCTCCCGGGATTGAATTACGAAAAGAAATATTATAAGATGAACGGGTTAGCACTGGCAACAATAATACCCGTACCCCTCAGCATACCCGACGAGTTCTTGGCACTGGAACGCGAAGCCAGGGGAGTTCATGAGGTAAATCACATAAACCAAAATGGCAAGCCCAATCAGAACTGCAGCTGCAGAAGCAACAGTGTACTTGTCCCTTTGGAGTTCAGGCTTCTTTGCGTCATTAGTAATAAAAATTGCTCCTATAACCATCAGGGTTATTACCAACAGGAAAAACGGGGCCAATATCTGCGAGAACCCATAACTCCCAATTATCCCGAGAAAGAACACGAGAATCAGCAACACTCCAACAAAAAGCAGTTGCACAACTGCCTCTAAAATACTCCGCCCTAAATTTTTTCCTTTTTTATACAAATACCCCACGAAACCAAGTCCTATGAAAACAAGCGAAATCCATTCGAGCCAGATTATAGGGTCGGTTTTGTCCGCATTAGCTTTCTCAAGTGCAATAGCCTGGCAAATTTGTTGGCAATTTACTGATCTGCAGCCCCACATACCAATACCAGCTTGCACAAATATCTGCGCCAGGTAGGACAACCAAATGCACGAAGTGGACAAAAGAACGAGAAGTATGACCGAAGCCGCAAGGAACCTGATTGTAAGAGTCCTGTTTCGCAAATAGAGCGCCGCGAATAAAGCGAGAATAGCCATCACAGGGGCAATCAACACTACACTATTGTGAAAACTTCCGGGAACGCTTGCAAGCGAACTTATCATGTCTGCGAAGGCAAGCCCCACAAAAGCAAGCAGAACAATCCCGAGGAGAGGCTTTCGCATGATTAACAGTGCGAAGGACATCGATATAAACCTAATCCAGCCACTTCCACAACAGCACGAATCTTACTTTCCCTTTTGCCCCGAACCATTCAGCCTCCTCTTCCGTCTCGTAATCCGCGGTGATGACTAAGAGCTCCTTGCACTTCAGCTCCTTGGAAGCCTTTAGCAGGGCGCGAACCTCGCGCTCCCGCACCTTCGGCTCGCGCAAATCGGCGCACACCTGGATGAGCTGGCTGACTTTCCTATCTTTGTAAACGACGAAATCGACCTCCTCGCCCTGCGCGTTTTTCCAGTAATAAACCTTGAAGCTGCCTTCCGCTTCCTGCCGCTTCAGATGCACAGCGACTGCGTTTTCATAACTGCGCCCCAGGTCAGGAGCGCTCTGGAAGGCTTTTGCCGAAATCAGCCCGTTGTCGATGCAATAAATCTTCTTGTTTTCTCCTGAATGCTCGCGCACCTTGTAGGAGAAGCGACTGAGCGTGAAGAACAAGTATGCCTCCTGAAGGTACCCAACATACCTCTGGGCGGTGAGCACGCTTTTGCACTTGCCAACCCGCGCAAGCGAATTGTAGGAAAACTCGCGTGCGGTGTTGGAAATCAGGTATTGTGCGAGGTCGGTCAGTCCCTGCATATTGCGGATCTTGTGCCTATGCAGAATGTCTTTGTATATTATGGAATCGAACAGTGTGGATAAGTATTCCTTCCAGTCCAGGTCCTTGACCAGGGGCTCGGGGTATCCGCCCCGTTCAACGTACTCCTCAACCTTCTGGCGCTTCTCGCTCGCAGTAAGCTCGCCCAGGGAAACCGCTTGGAGGTATTCCGAAAACGAGAACGGAAATAGGACAATCGAAGTGTGCCTGCCTGTTAAATGGGTGGCAAGCTCAAGACTGAACAGATGCGCATTGCTGCCAGTGATAAAGAGATTGTAGCCCTGCCTTGCCAGCCTGTTGGCGAACAGCTCCCACTTCGGCATGTTCTGTATCTCGTCAAGAAGCAGGATTTTCGGGCTGTTGTAAACCGAATCGACAGCAGCCAGCAGAGAATCATAATCTGCGAGATCCGCCAACCTTTCGTCATCGAAATTGACGTAGCCCACCTTTCCCATGTCTGACAGGCGGTGGAGGGCGTAAAACGATTTGCCGACCCTTCTCGGTCCCATTATGACTTTCACCAGGTCGCTTTTTTCCTGCCTGAGCTTAACCTGGCGCGGGACGTATCTCTCTGAAAGGCGCTTCTCGAATTCGCGCTTCTGCAAAATAATTATGTCTCGGAGCATGATTTCACACTTTATTTATAATACACAAAAGTTTATAATTTTGTGCATTACAGTGAAAATAAGGCCGATTCATCCGAACTTCCAAAGCGGGAAACAGGCGCGAAGGTTTAAATATACAAGAATATACTAGTGTATGCGTGATGTATATGGATATATGCTCGATAAGGCTGCACAAAGAAACGAAATCCCACCTCGATAAGTATAGGGAATATAGGAATGAAAGCTACGATGAAGTTGTAATGAAGATAGTGGGCATAGCCGATGAATGCAAGAAGGAGCCAAAACTCGCGAGAGATACCATTGAACGGATAGAGAAGGCGCGCCAGAGGATTAAGGCAGGCGACTATCTAAACGAGAATGCGGCGAGAAAGAGGCTAGGATTGTGAATTACGAGCTGATTTTTGACCGCAAGGCAATCGAGTTCCTAGAAACCTTGCCAAAGGAGTTGAGAAAGAGGATTTTCATCTTAGTTTTTGAAAATAAATTCAATTTTTTGAACACGAGTCTATTTTCTTAAACAACAATTCAAACCTTTCGCCGCGTTGGTTATCCAATGCAATGCACCCGTTACACATCTCTGTAAATAAGCTTTTTCCCCTTCTCAGTGAGAGAGAACGTCCTCCCCATCCCCGCATCGTCCCGAAGATTCTCCCCGGCAGCGCACATCCCCTTGGAGTTTTTTTCATTCACTTTCAAATATCCAGTTCTGCAAAGCTCCTCGAGTTCCTTCCAAAGCTCCAGCTCGTCCATTCCAAGCTCCCGAGCCAGTTCATTCTCCCCAGTGAAGCCATCGGCAACGAATATGAGGATTTTCTTCAGCACTTCATTCCCTCCTGATATACCCGTCAATGTTCGGCTCGTAAACATACTCCGTGCCGTTGTAATTGCGCCCTACATACCCATCCAGCACAAAAGGCTTCGCATATCTCACGAACTCGTTCACATCAGCAGGCTCCTCAGGTGACACTTTCCCGATGCGCACGAGCAACGGCCTGAAATTATACTGCCGCGAGAACCAGAAATAGCTCACATCCTCGTTGCAGAGGTAGCTCTCGAAACTCGTCTTCCCTTCGTAGTGATTGCAGAAATAGGAAATCTCGCTGATGGGGATTGTAGTGGGCCTCTCCTTGAACTGCAGGTAGGCGCTCCCTGCGAGGAACATCAGCGCGACCCAGAGAATAACGCCTGCTCTCCATCGCTCCCCGATTTCAGCAAGCCCAGCTGCGGAATAGGCTGCCATGAACGGCAGCAGAGGGAGCACATAGATGAAAGTCGGGAACGGCACAATCGCCTTCTCAGAATAGGAGATGAGCACCATGTAGAAGAGAATCGTTACCAGGTAGCCCCTGAACACCGGCCCCCGGTTGCGATTGAGGATGATTAAACCAAACACCGGGATATACGCGAACACTCCAGCAGCCAAATCCAGAATGTGCGGGTAGGGGGCACTCATCATCTCCCCGACTGAGAAGAATACCAGGTTCAGGTAGCTTACTGTCTCGCCTTGCCCGTGGCCAGAATAAAACCAGGCGATGAACAGGAGATTCGGGGCTGCGGCAAGGACAGCGAAGGGAATGCTGAATTTCAACAGCTTAACCAAATCTTTCCAGAGCAAAAACAGCGAAATCATGCCTACCAGCACAAGCAGTATCAGGGCCTTCGCATGCAGGAGCACAGAGACCCCGATCAGCAGCGAGCCGATGATGAAGAATTTGCGGCTCTCCTTTTTCAAGTGCAGGAGCATCAGGTAAACCCCCAGAAAACCAATCAGGAAATAGAGGAAATCAGGCTTTGCCGAAAGGGAGGAGTTGTAAATCGGGTAGTAGGTTAAGCTCAGGAGCATTATGTAAAGAAAAGAAAGGTCGCTCTCCTTATTCCCCTCAAGCAGGAAGAACCTGTATGTAAGAATGCCTATGAGCGCAAGGAAGGCGAGCTGGGCGAAGCGAACCAAATAGATTATGGCTTCAACAGGCATTCCAGCTGAAAACAGCGGGGCCAGGCCATACCACCAAAGGGGCTGGTGGTGCTCGAAGAAGTCCACATAGGGCGTTTTTCCGTGCGCTATGAGGTAGGTGGCATGGAGGTGCTCCACATCATCGCCATTGAGCGGAAAGGCGAATATGAAATAGAAGTGGACTAACATAGCAGCCAAAAGAAGCGGCCAGACGAATTTTCTCATAAAAAAATATGCGCAATAACCTAATTTAACCTTATCCGTGAGGAGACCAGCACGCATTTATAATATTACCACACTAAGAGACAAGCGGTGAGCGAATGCCGAAATCTTCCCTGAATTTCTCAGATGTTTCAGTTGTCATGGGCTCCCGCAACGAGGAGGAGGCGATAGCGAAGGTCATAACCGACATCCAGAAGGTTACCAACGGACAGGCCGAGATAGTGGTGGTTGATGGCTCCAAGGACAAGACTCCTGAGATAGCCGAGAAGCTGGGGGCGAAGGTCATAAGGCAGAAGCCCCAGGGCTATGGGGTGGCTGTTAAGGCAGCAGTGCTTGCGGCGAGCAAGAACATTGTCATTACAGTTGATTGCGATGACACCTATCCTGCAGAGCAGATTCCTGAATTCGTCGAGCTCATAAGAAAAGGCTACGATGTGGTGAGCGGGTCGAGGCTGCGGGAGAAGAACGAGAACATGACTTCGCTCAACAGCTTTGGAAACAAGATGTTCGCGCTTATTGGCTCAATACTATACGGGGTCAAGGTCACTGATGTTACTACTGGGATGCGCGCCTACAGGCGGGAGATGCTCCACAAAATCGAGTGGACCGAGAATGTCGGCCTCTCAGTTGAGCTGCTTGTCCGCCCTGCCAGGCACAGGTACAAAATCACTGAGATACCGATAAAATACAAGCCCAGGCTCGGAGAGACCAAGCTCAATCCGTTCACGGGCGGTGCCGGGATATTCAAATCGTTAATAAAATGCCGCTTCTTCTGAAGCAAGCTGGTGAAGCAATTGAAACTCGGGATTTTGGGGGGCGGTCTGACGGGCCTGACCCTCGGCTACCTGCTCGGAAAGAACTCCGAGGTTCTGGAAAAGAATCCCGAGACAGGCGGACTGTGCAGGTCCCTTTTCGAAGAAGGGTTCACATTCGATTACAGCGGGTCTCACATAATATTCAGCAAAGATGCGAAAGTAATGGACTTCATGCTGTCTATTCTAGGGAAAAACACCGTGAGGAACAGGAGGAACACGAAAATCCTGTTCAAGGACAAATTAGTGAAATACCCATTCGAGAACGGCCTTGCCGACCTTCCGACCCAGGACAACTTCGAGTGCCTCTACTCTTACATCGATAACCTGTTGAGGAGGGAACGGGGCGAGGTCCAAAAGCCGAAGAACTTCAGGGAATGGATATACTATATGTTCGGCAAAGGAATCGCTGAGAACTACATGATTCCCTACAACGAGAAGATTTGGAATACGAAGGCAGAGGAGATGGGCCTCGAGTGGATAGAGGGCAGGGTCCCGCAGCCGCCAGTAGAGGACGTCATAAAATCGTCTCTCGGAATCCCGACTGAAGGCTACACCCACCAGCTCTATTTCTACTACCCGAAAAACGGAGGCATGCAGGCACTTACCGATTCGATAGAGGCGAACGGAAAAGCCAAAATTACCAAGAACTTTGAGATAAAATCCGTGAGGAAGGAAGGAAAGAGCTGGGTCGTTTTGAATGGGAAGGAGAACAAGATTTTCGACAAGCTCGTTTCCACGATTCCGCTCTTTGATTTGGTGAAAGCACTTCCCGAAGTTCCCGAAGACGTGGTCACGGCAGTAAAGGGGCTAAAATACACTTCCCTGGTCACGGTGATGGTTGGCATCGACAACCCAAAGATAAACGACATCTCTTGGCTCTATGTTCCGGATCCGAAGGTGGACCCGAACCGCGTCAGCTTCCCGTCCAACTTCAGCCCGAATGTCGCGCCCAAGGGGAAGTCCGCGGTTCTCGCCGAAATAACCTGCTCGGAGAGCGACCAGGTTTGGAAGCAGAAGGACGCAAGCATAGCAGAAGAGACCATAGATGAGCTCCACTCACTAAAGCTTCTGGACAAGCGAGAAGTGTGCTATTCCAGCGTAAGAAAAACCAAATACGCATATATAATCTATGACCTTGATTACACAAAGAACATGGGAACCATAAGACACTATTTCGATGGCCTCGGAATCTCACTCTGCGGGAGATTCTCGGAATTCAAGTACATGAACATGGACGCATGCATCAGCAGCGCCATGAACACAGCTCGTTCTTTCGGGTGGGCCCATGGCGAATAGGGGAGCGGCCTACCACATAATCGCCCTCGGGGTTGGGGTTGCAATAGTCCTACTCCTGGTTCAATATGCCGGAACTGAGAGGGTTTATGCGAGTCTCCTGAAAGCATCGCCCTACTGGATTGCAGCGTCAGTTTTCATCTATGCGGTCTCCTGGATATTTCGGACACTTCGGCTTAAAGCCCTTACAGACCACGCGGGAAAGAGGCTCGCTTTGCCTGACCTTTTCAAGCTTTACATCTCCGGCTTCGCCCTGAACATCCTTCTCCCGGCAAAGCTCGGGGACATAATCACAATCGGCTATTTGAAAATGAGGGGCATCCCCCTGGGGAAATCCGCAGCCATCATTGTTCAGACGCGAATACTCGACCTTCTCGCAATCGTCGTGCTTTCCATCCCGGCCACAATACTGGTGCAAAGCAGAACCCCTGATTGGGTTACTACTTCAATAATCCTTTCGGCTCTCCTGTTTTCAATCCCCCTGGGGCTCACGCTTCTCGACAGGAGCAGGTTTGTTTCGAAAAAATTGAGGGAGTTCGGTGCGCGGGCCGGGCACAAGCTTCTCAAGCTCCTCCTGGAAAAGCTCGGCGATGCCTACGACGCCTACCACGAGTTGGTGGGCGACAGGAAGGTCCTTGCTCTTTCGGTCCTCTTTTCGCTAGCCATATGGCTCTTTGATGGATTGACTTGCCAGGCAATGGCGATTTCCCTAGGAGCCCAAATATCGTTCCCGCTCGTCATGTTCGCAGTCGCTGTTGCAAACATCGGCAAGACCGCCCCGGCCACTCCAGGCTCGCTCGGGATATACGAGGGCATCCTGGCCGCAGTTCTCACGCTGTTCGGGGTTCCTTTCGAGGCAGCGGTCTTGATAGCGGTTCTGGACCATGCAGTGAAGAACATTTTCACTCTGCTCTTCGGGATTCCGGCAACCACGAACATGGGCTTCGGGGTCTCGAAGCTCTATGAAGACCTTCAGGGCAGGAAAGGCATTTTCTCCAAATGAGGTGTTTTTATGGACTGCATATTTTGCAAAATCGTTGAGAAGAAGATTCCCTCGGCCATTGTCTATGAAGATAAGCATTCGCTCGCGTTCCTGGACATAAACCCGCTGAATCCTGGCCACACCCTGGTGATTCCGAAGAAACACTACGAGACAATCGCCGATATTCCTGAAAAAGACCTGGTCGAGCTCGCGAAAGCAGTCCGGAAAGTCGCAATCGCAGTCGAGAAGGCCACAGGGGCGCAGGGCCTCAATGTGACCCAGAACAACGGAAAGGCAGCTGACCAGTTAGTTCCGCATTCCCACTTCCACATAATCCCGCGGTTCGAGGGTGACGGCTTGTTCTCCAGATGGGAAACCAAAAAATACAAGGAAGGGGAAACCGAGGAAACCAGGAAGAGAATTTCAGGGCTAATCTAGTCCTTTGCAATCGACTCGGCAAGGGGGCCCGCCCTGCCCGATTTAATCTGCTCAAGTGCTATTTTCTCGAACCGAAAGGGCTCTGAAGTTTTTCCAGAAAACTTCGCGTTCTTGTCATTTGTATCCACGATGACGTAAAAGAGCGGGGCCGTTTTATCCGTAAAAGGCCAAAGCCCGTAAACATCGTATCCATCAAGGGCCGCATTGGCGAGCTTGCTTTTCCACCCAGTCTCGTTTGTGTAAGCGCGGTCCAGCACCTTACCAAGGACGGTTATTCCTTTCCCGGAATCGGGCTTTAAGAGGTACTGCTCAGAAGTAATGGAAGCCCAGAAGAATCTGCGCTCTGTTTGCGGCAGCTCACGCAGGTGCCTTTTATCGCCATGCTTCAAGCCAATCTCCTCAGAAATAGCATAATGTTATGCGTTTTTGAATATTTAAAGCACGCGCTTCAGTCAGAACTCCATCTCGTCCCCAATGGAAACCCCGAGCTTCTTTACTGCCCCCCTCTCGAGCTCGAGCAGGTAGGCAGAAGGTTTCTTAGGTTCTATATATAGAGTAAACGGCCTGACCCTCTCGTAAATATCCACTACCCTCCTCTCCTCGTCCAAATAAACGGCATCGAACTCGAAAAACACAAACAAAGCATGAATCGAGTTCCTCTTAATCGAGGTCCCGGGGAAATAGAACAGCATCGTCCTCGGGAACCTGGCCCTGAACATCAGGCCCCGGAGGCGGGTGAAGAAAGAGTTTGCGACTAGCGGGTCCTCTGCGATTATTGTGTTTTTCGTCCTGTTTACTACTTTCATCTTCCGAACCTTCTTTTCCTCTCCCCGTAGTCCTCGACAGCGTTCTCCATTTCCTCTTTGGTGAAGTCGGGCCAGAGGGCTTTCGAGAAGTAGAATTCGCTGTAGGCGCTGTGCCAGGGGAGGAAGCCCGAGAGCCTCTGCTCGCCGGATGTCCTTATTATGAGGTCAGGGTCAGTCAGCCCGCCAGTTGGAAGGTACTCCTGGATGTTCTTATCTTCCACAGCCTTAATCAT
>JBFYLO010000051.1:0-3631 GCA_041305385.1 Microcaldota archaeon
ATTAAGGGTATCGTAAGGATTATCGGAAAGGATCTCAGAGGAGATCTCAGGCTCAAGAGGGCCCTCTCGAGAATAAAGGGGGTCGGCCTAAGGACGGCTGAAATAATCGGGGAAACAGTGTTCAAGGAGCTCTCGCTCCCGGAGTCAACGGTCGTCGGCGAACTCAGCGAGGAGCAGATTGAGCGAGTCGAGCAGATAATCGCGAATCCCGTGAAATACGGAATGCCAACTTACCTCGTGAACAGGAGGAAGGACAACGAGACCGGGCAGGACAGGCATCTTGCAGGCACAGACCTTTCATTTGCGATGAAGCAGGACGTTGAGAAAGAAAAACTCATGAACACGTGGAGGGGCTACAGGCACGCTTACGGCCAGAAGGTCCGCGGCCAGAGGACAAGAAGCACCGGCAGAACCGGAATGTCCGTTGGAGTCATCAGGAAATCCATCATGGCAAAGGCGGGAGGGCCAGCAGCAGCTGCTCCGGCAGCAGCGGCAGCCGCCCCCGCAGCCAAGAAAGAAGAAGAGAAAAAGGAGAAAAAGTAGGTGTTTAGATGGGCGATCCAAGGAAACTTAAAAAGAAATACGAATCTCCGAGAAAGCTCTGGGACAGCGCCAGAATAGCTGAAGAGAGCGGCCTTATCGAGGAATACGGCCTCAAGAACACGCGCGAGCTCTGGAAGGCGAAGGCCGAGCTCGGCAAGATACGGAGAGAAGCCAGGAAGCTTCTCTCGAAAGGGGAGCAGGGCCGCGCCCAGGCGAAGCAGCTAATGGACAAGGTCGTGAGGTTGGGGCTCGGCACAACGGCCACTACCCTTGAGGACCTTCTCTCGCTGACCCTAAGGGATATTCTAGAAAGGAGGCTCCAGACCCAGGTTTACAAGAAGGGCTTTGCCAAATCCATGGCCCAGAGCAGGCAGCTCGTAATCCACGGTTTCATAGCCATCGAGGGCAAGAAGGTCTCCGTTCCGGGCTATGTCGTTCCGGTTTCCCAGGAGAAGCTCATTAGCTACCACAAGGCAATCAACATAGAAGCGGGCGGAGAGAACAAGCCCAAAGCATCTTGACGGTGATTAGATGACGAAGAATGAAAAGGAAGAAGCTCCAAAGGAAGAGCCCCAGACTGCAAATGCTCCGGCCCCGCCGCAGGAGCCGAAGGCCGTCCCGGCAGAGGAGGCCTCTCCCGAGAAAGTCGCGGTTGTGGTCAAAAAGCCGAAAGGCGAGACGAGGTGGGGCATAGCCCATGTCTTCTCTTCAAAAAACAACACGATAATAACCATAACTGATTTGAGCGGCGCTGAAACGATTGCAAAGGCAAGCGGCGGAATGATAGTGAAGGCTGATAGGGAAGAAGGCTCGCCATACGCCGCCATGCAGGCTGCGTTCAAGGCTGCTGACCAGGCAAAGATCAGAGGAATCACCTGCATCCACATTCGGATACGGGCTCCAGGTGGCCACGGCGCCAAAACCCCAGGGCCAGGCGCCCAGGCAGTAGTCAGGGCGCTCGCGAGATCCGGCCTCAGGATAGGCAAGATAGAAGATGTAACCCCAATCCCGACAGACACCACCAAGAGGCCTGGCGGAAGGAGGGGCCGCAGGGTGTGAGCCTATGAAAGTCGAAATATCAAAATGCAGCGAAACGGAGATGGACTTCAAGCTAACGGAGGCCACGGTTGCGTTCGCCAATGCCATACGAAGAATGGCCATGTCGGAGATTCCGATTTTTGCCATCGATTCCGTTACATTCTACGAGAACACCTCGGCATTTTTCGACGAATACCTGGCCAACAGGCTTTCCCTTGTCCCACTGACGACTGACCCGAAGTACACGGAGAAAGACGAAGTCTCTTTCATGCTTGAGGCCCAGGGCCCATGTACTGTCCATTCCGAATCGATGAAGAGCACCGATAAGAAAATCGACGTGGCAGTCGAGAAGATTCCGCTCCTCAAGCTCAGCGAGGGGCAAGTGATAAGGCTCGAGGCCAAGGCGAAGATGGGAATAGCGAAGACCCACGGTAAATACCAAGCATGCTTGATAGTCTACACGTACAAGGATGACAAGAAAGATGAGTTCGATTTCCACATGGAATCATTCGGCCAGCTCACTCCGAAACAGATATTGACTAAGACTCTCGAGCTTCTCGAGAAAAAGTGCGACGAGCTGGAGGAGGGGTTAAAAGAATCGCGTTAATGCGGGGGTGGCAGCCGAACCGCGGGGGCACCTTTTGGTTCCCCCCCAGTTTCAGGTTCCTCCTGACCCCCCTCCTTACGACGCGAAAATAAGCCGCAATAGATTATGTTAATGCGGGGGTGGCAGAGCCAGGTCAAATGCGCAGGACTGAGGCAGCCTTTTGCTCGCCGGGCTCGCAAAAGCCTGGGGAAAAAATGGCTTCGGAACTCCTGTGCCTTTAGTGGCTGCGTGGGTTCGGGCTTTTTCTTTCTCTTTGGATTGGGATTTGGAAATCCCAATGCGGACAAAGTTGTTGGAAACTTTGTCCTTGCGGAGAAAGAAAAACCCCGGAAAAAGAAAGAGACGCATCTGCGTCCATTTCCGAGAAAACCTCGGAAAAAGAGAGATGCATAACCTCTTTTGAATCCGGGGAGAAATTAGCGTTCATCGGAAAGAAAAAGCCGCCCAAAAATCCCATCCCCCGCATTTTTTGTGCGAAAAAATGTCGGTACATTTGCCGCAGCAAATAGAACCGCATTTTTCAGCCGTGAAAATGAGGAAGACAGTAAAGTTTCATACGCTTGCAAAAAAGGAGATTGATGTTATGGCGAGAACGAAAGAAATCCTGGAAGTCAGGGAGCTCATAGTTTTCCTCGAGAAGGCTTCCAAGAAGAACAAGGCGCCAATCTGGGCGGATGTGGCCAGGAGGCTGTCCTGCCCCAGACGCAGGGTGCCTGCAGTTAATGTCGGAAAGATTGAGAAGCATACAAAGGAAGGGAATGTGGTGCTGGTGCCAGGCAAGGTAATCGGCAGCGGTTCCCTGAACCATTCGGTCGACGTGGCAGCGCTCGGGTTCTCGATGGATGCCGAGAGGAAAATAAGTTCGCAGGGAACGTGCATGGCCATAAGAGAACTCGCAGAAAAGAATCCGAAAGGAACCGGAGTCATAATACTCGGATGATTGGCGGAGTGATTGTATGAGAATCATAGATGCAAAGGACTGCGTGCTGGGGAGACTCAGTTCGCGGGTCGCGAAGATGCTCCTCTCAGGGGAGGAAGTTGCTTTGGTGAACGCGGGCCAGGCAGTGATGTCCGGAAATCCGCACTATACCATAGCCACCTACATGGCGAGAAGGGGCGCCAAGAACAAGGCGAACCCGGAGCACTCGCCCCACTGGCCCAGGAGGCCAGACCTCCTTGTCAAGAGGATTATAAGGGGAATGCTTCCTTACAAGATGCCGAGGGGGAGGGCCGCGTTCAAGAGGCTCAGAGTCTACGCCGGCCAGCCCGATGATTTGGCTAAGGCCGAGGTCCTCGAGGGAACAGGTTCCTCAAAGCTCAGGACTCGTTTCATGTCAATCGATGAACTTTGCAAAAACCTAGGGTACAGGGTGAGCAGATGAAGAAAAAGACCGAAAAGGCAGCTGAAAAGCCGCAAGTTCCCTCCGCGGCGCCGGCTCCCCA
>JBFYLO010000052.1:0-18040 GCA_041305385.1 Microcaldota archaeon
TCGGCTTAGGTCATCCTGGCGGTGCAGGAGCCGCCAATGGTTGGGTTGTTCATCCATTAAAGACCTACATGAGCTGGGTTCAGTACGTCGCGAGACAGTACGGTAGTATCTACTAGGAGTGTTGATCGCCTGAGAGGAAGGATCCCAGAGTACGAGAGGAACCGGGATTCGGCGCCTCTAGTCTACCGGTTGTATAGTGCACTGCCGGGCAGCCACGCGCCAGTGGATAAGACCTGAACGCATCTAAGGTCGAAGCTACTCTCAAAACGAGGCGATTCACGACGGGGATAGCAGATCCCTTTGATAGGATGGGGGTGTAAACGAAGAGCTCACGCGATTCGTGAGCCCGCCATTACTAAAGTCTTTTCTCACATCCGGTTAAAAACGGCCTGTTCTCATACACAACGTGGTTTTGCTGCGAATTTTATTTTTTAAAGAGAACTAGCGAAAGCGCTATCAAATCAAAATAAAAAAATTCGGCGCCCCCGAGGACGCGAGGACTCGAGTTTGAGTTTTGATTTATTTTTTTGTTTTCATCAATTGCGGGAGCGAATTGCGAGAGACCTTATCGTTTCATAAGCAAAGAGCCCGAGGAAAAAGATTCCCCCGATGAAATAGTAACCTATCGCGGCTGCCGGAAGAATTGCCGGAACGTAAACATGGCTGCCTGGCGGGTAGATTCCGCGCGTGCTTGGAATGAATAATATTGAACCGATTAAAATCAAGAGTACAGCAGCGCTCCTTAAAAGATATCCTCTGTTTTTATCCAGGTACGCCCTCAAAGCTTGCTCGTCGTTTTTTGAAGGAAAAAGTATCGAGTCAATAAAAGAATAGACGATTTTAACCGTTGAGACTACAAGGAAAAGCAGGAAATACGGAGATATGAGCTCGTTCATCATGTTTCTGGGAATATCCGCGAGAAAAGCAAACAGTATCGATGCGTAGCCAAGCACCAAAAGCAGTCCGGGGCCAGTCAGCATCCTCCTTACTATCCCGATATTGTCCTTTCGGACTCCCTCAAACTGGCTTTTTGGAATAATGTCGTCTATAATCTTCCTGTTGAAAACCAGCATGAAGTAAGCTGCGCAGACGAATATGAACATCAGGATGAATTCCGAGAGCACAGGCATGAAGACATACGCAGAGATGGGGTCCTCTATTCGGACCATGGCTTTCATCGTGTCCTCCAATATCCCGAATTTCCTAAAATCGAACCCGACTTTCCACAACAGCCAAAATTTGTTTAAATCAAATCCGATCGCATTGGTGAGCGTTACGCCACACGCGAGCAGGTAAACTCCCGTCAATAGGTCGAAAATCGATTCTTTTTTCATGATTCGTTATCAAAGTTAAGTTTTAAATCCACCATCGCGCATCATTTTATCATGAAATCATCAGCTGGAATTTTGCTTGTCCTCGTTTGTCTAGTCATTCTATTCGGCTGCACCCGGGAAATCACACCCATTAAGTCCAGCGCTAACCCTGCTGAAGCACATTTCTCCGAAGTAAAAGTCGAGAAAGTGAATTATGGTGGAGCAAACGGATATCTCTGCAGGCCAGATGACGATTTCCATCGCTATCCGGGCGTTGTTCTCACCCCGGGCTTAGGCGGATTGGCTGAACAGGCTCGTGGGTCGTGTCAACTTTTCGCGAAAAACGGGTTTGTCGTACTGGCCATTGATGGAAATCAAGAACATGAATGCTCTGCAGGTTATGAATTCGATGTCGTAATCCAAAGGACTGATGCCGCATTCAATTATCTTGAAAATCTGCCATACTGCAATAAAAAAATAGGCCTCTGGGGCGCGAGCAACGGAGCAGTTTCTTCCATTGCCTACTCCACACTAAACGACAGAGTCAAGGCAGTAGTGGCGGTTTCGCCCATCTACACGTTCTGTGATTTTTCTGAAATGTACTTAAAACATATGGACTCGTGCAATGCACTCTCTTATGAAAGCCGCAAATATAACCTGTCCAACATACGATCGAGCGTTTTTATTGTCAATGGAGAGATGGAAGACATCAAGGACGTGTTAAAAAATGAACTGGAAACCCTAGGCTTCGCGCCAACAGTCGAATCAAAGCGAGTTCCTGGCGGCGGCCACGTTCCCCGTCAACTTCAGAATGAAGAGATTGAGTTCCTCAAGACTCACCTGAACTAGCCCAAACATTTAATATTTATCCACGCCGAAACCTACTTATGAAGGCCCAAATCGGAATCGAGATAATGGGGGTTGTCGGGTTCGCCCTTCTCATACTCATACCGCTGTTTGCCGGCTTCTACCTCTACTCCAACAATTTCTGGGGGCGGCTCGCAATCGAGAAAGCCGATGCTTCGGCCAACAGGCTCGCTTCGATGGTTGAAATGGTCGGGGCGCAGGGCGATGCCATGCTGGTGCAGGAAGTGGTGATTCCGGAAAATGTGGAAAAAGTCGAGGCGAATGGAAGGGAAGTGGTGTTCGGGCTTTCGACCTCATCCGGTTCAACGGAAATAGTAAAAGCGACGACCCACAACTCGATTTCGAGTTTTGGAACCCTCAGGAGCGGAACTTACAGAATCAAGGCAGAATCGAAAAAGGGAACCGTCACCTTGAGCTTGGAGTGAACTCAATGAAAATTTACAACACAATGACGGGCAAGAAAGAGGAGCTTTCGACCCCGGACGACCGCATCGGAATGTACGTCTGCGGTCCCACTGTTTATGATTACGCCCACCTCGGGCATGCGAGGAGCGAGCTGGTTTTCGACATCATCCGCCGTTACCTAGAATTTCGTGGCTATGGCGTCAAATACGTTCACAACATCACCGATGTCGACGACAAAATCATAAAGAAGGCCAATGAGGAGGGCAAGACTGCAGACGAGGTTGCAAAGTTTTTCACGGAGGAATACATGAAAGACATGACGGCGCTCGGCGTTAAGGAGGCGACAGTTTACCCCAAGGCGACCGAACACATAAAAGAAATGATTGATTTGGTCCGAGGCCTGGTTGAAAAGGGCAGTGCTTATGTTACGAGTTCAGGGATCTATTTCGAGGTTTCCAAATTCAAGGACTATGGAAAACTCTCGAAGCAGAATCTTGGGGAGCTAGAATCCGGTGCTCGGGTTTGTGTTGATGAGGAGAAGAGGAGCCCCCTTGATTTCGCCCTCTGGAAATTCGCCAAGCCAGGCGAGCCCAGCTGGGACAGCCCCTGGGGAAAAGGAAGGCCTGGCTGGCACATCGAGTGCTCAGTCATGAGCTCCAAATACCTGAAGAGACTTGATATCCACGGAGGAGGCAGGGACCTCATATTCCCCCACCACGAGAACGAAATAGCGCAGAGCGAAGCATTGAGCGGGAAAGAGATGGCCCGCTACTGGATGCACAACGGCTTCATCAACATCTCCGGGGAGAAGATGAGCAAGTCCCTTGGGAACTTCAAAACAATCCGCGGAATCCTTGAGAAATACGGTTCGGGAGCAGTCCGAATTTTCGTTCTCAATGGACACTACCGGGGACCCATGAACTTCGATGAGGACGCGCTCAAGCAGGCGAGAGCAAGCTATGAGAGGCTTTGCAACACCGTTGTATTAGCCAGTGACGCAAAGGAGGACAAATGGGACAGGGATGCAGACCAGAAACTGCTTGAGTCAGTTGAGGCTTCAAAGCAAAAATTCATCGAGGCCATGGATGACGACTTCAATACTCCCTTTGCGCTGGCGGAGCTGTTTGCCATCTCGGGCTCAATCAACTCCTACATCGGAAATGGAAAAACAAACAAACAAATCCTTGAGAAAGCAATGGGGACTTACACCGAACTGGCATGCGCAGTCGGGCTCGAGTTTGAGAAGAAAGAGATGGGAGTTGGAAAGAAGCTCGAGGAAATAATCGAGGTTGCGAGGAAAGTCGGAATCGCTCCAAAGGGAAACGCCGAGGAGATACTGAACGCCCTGGTTCAGGAACGGGAAAATGCCCGGAAGAGGAAGGACTACTCGAAATCGGATGCCATAAGAAAGGAACTGGACTTAATAGGCATAATCCTAGAGGACAAGAAAGAAGGAGTCAGGTGGAAGCTGAAATGCTAACCCTTCTTCATGTAAACCGTTCTGCTCGGGAACGCAAACCCTATTTTCGCTTTCGCGAATTCCTCGTTGATTCTTGAGTTCACGATGTCCTGGAGAGGGAAGAACCTGCTCGTGTCAGTGATATAATAAACTGCCATGAGATTGAGCGACGAATCCCCGAACTGGGTGAAGTAAACATTCACGTCCTCCTTGTCGAGTCCCTCAGTTTTTTTCACAATATCTTTTACGATTTTTTTCGCTTCCTCAATCTTTTTCTGGGAGGTTCCGTACTCGACCCCAAGGTTGAGCACAATCCTCCTCCTCACTGCTTTCGAGTAGTTCTCCACTGCCGCGTTTGCGACGTCGGCATTCGGGATTGTCACGAGAGTGCCGTCCAGGGTCCTAATCCGCGTTGACCTAATCCCCACCTCCTCGACATTTCCGGTGGTGGTCCCAATTTTCACTGCATTCCCGACCTCGAACGGCCTGTCCGCAAAAATCGTGGCCCCGCCTATGACGTGGCTGAGGGAGTGGTTCGCCGCCATTGCGATGGCGATGCCCGCAATGCCCAGCCCCCCGAGTACCGCCGTTATATCGTAGCCGAAATTCGATAGGATGCTGAGCACAGCGAGAACGAATATGATGATTCTGACCCCGTTCTTTATGATTGGAATCAGCTGGTCGTCCAGCTTGGAAGCGCTCTTCGAAGCAAGCGGCGTCACGTAGTTTTGTATTACCCCATCCGACAGCTTCGTCAGGAACCAGGCAACGTCCAGAGTAAGAAGCACCCCTACGAAGGCGTTGAGCGTCCCGTTTATATCCGGGGGAAGCGTAAGCGGGGTTCTCGCATAAGAAACACCCAGTATTATGATGAGGGCGAGCAGCGGCCCCTCCATCACCTCAACGAGAATGTCGTCGAGCTTGGTTTCAGTTTTTGCAGTCAGCGCCTTTATGTAATGTTTTATCACGTAATAAGTGGCCTTCGCTACGACCACCGAAACCAGTATCATCACGAGCGATAACACATACTGCCAAATCGCATTCCCAAAAATCACCATGTTGACAAAAGGAATGTCAGCCATACTTTCACCTCGATGCAACTGCCGACTAGGAGTAATGCACCAACAGTTTTTATATTTATCGCACTCAAAGTAGGAGGGGACTTTTGTGGCCGTCAAGCGAGCCTTGGTAAGCGTTTACGATAAGGCGGGAATCGCCGACTTTTGCAGGGAACTCCATAAACTAGGGGTGGAAATACTCTCGACCGGAGGGACTGCGAAGGAGCTGAAGTCAGCGGGCATCCCAGTCACTGAAATCTCCGAATTCACCGGTTCCCCGGAGATTTTCGAGGGCAGGGTGAAGACACTGCATCCCAAGGTCCACGGGGGAATACTTTACAGGAGGAAGGAGCACGCGACCGAGGCGACGAAGCACGGAATAAAGCCCATCGACATGGTTGTGGTGAACCTCTATCCATTTGAGAAAACGATTGCAAAACCTGGCTCTTCCAAGCAAGAAATCATCGAGAACATCGACATCGGCGGCCCGGCGATGATTCGCTCCGCAGCGAAGAACTTCGAGAGCGTGACAGTGGTAGTGGACCCGGGCGACTACGGCTCGCTGCTTGAGGAGCTTAGGGGCAAAAAGGATTTCTCTTCAGAAACCAGAAGAAGGCTGATGGAGAAAGCATTTGCGAGAACTGCGGAATATGACTGGGCAATCAGCAGCTATTTCAGCAAGGGGGACGATTTCCCGAAAATGTTCGAGCTGCGGTTCAAGAAGGCATTCCCCCTGCGCTACGGGGAAAATCCTCACCAGAAGGCCACGGCATACGCACTTTTGGGGGGGAGCAGCATCTTCCACGCCCCGGTTTATTCGGATGAGAAGATGTCCTACAACAATTACCTGGATGCCGACGCAGCGTTTGGACTCATCTCAGAATTCACTGGCGAGAACGCATGTGCAATAATAAAACACACAAACCCATGCGGAGGCGCTCTCGGGAAAACGCTGAGGGAGGCCTACGAGAGGGCGCTCCAGACCGACCCGCTTTCGGCTTACGGGGGAATAATCGCTTTCGGGAAAAGGGTCGACAGGGCAACAGCAGAAGCCATCGGGGACAAGTTCGTAGAAGTGATACTGGCTCCGGGTTACGACCAAGATGCCATGGGGCTCCTCAGGCAGAAGAAGAGGAGAAGGATAATCGACACCTCGGTCCTAATCGACATGGAGAAATATAACTACAGGCGCGTTTTCGGCGGTCTCCTTGCCCAGGAGAAGGACTCGGTCATATTCAACAAAAAAGAGCTGAAAGTCGTCTCCAAGAAGAAGCCGACCAAGAGGGAGCTCGAAGACCTCGAGTTCGCCACAAAATTCGTGAAGCACACGAAATCGAATGCACTCATAATCGCGAAGGACCTCCAGGTCCTCGGGGTTGGCGCGGGCCAGATGAGCCGGGTCGACTCGTGCAAGACCTCCATAACGAAAGCCAAGGAAGCGGGCTTCGATCTTAAGGGCTCGGTGGTTTCCTCTGACGCTTTCCTGCCTTTCAGGGACACTCTCGATGAATACGCGAAAGTCGGGGCGACAGCCCTTCTTGAGCCTGGCGGCTCGATTCGCGATGTAGAGGTAATACATGCCGCGGACTTGCACGGGATGGCGCTTGTTTTCAGCGGGGTCAGGCACTTCAAGCACTAGGTGGTCACATGTCTCTTGATGAGGAAGCAGTAGTTTTTCACAAGGAAGCGAAAGGGAAGATTGCGGTCGCAAGCAAGGTCCCTCTGAAGACGAGGAAGGACCTCTCGCTTGCCTACACCCCCGGCGTTGCCGAACCATGCAGGAGAATAGCGAAAGACAGGAACTTGGTTTATGATTATACCTCGAAGTGGAATACCGTTGCCGTTGTCAGCGATGGGACCAGGGTTCTCGGCCTCGGCGACATAGGCCCGGAGGCAGCCCTCCCAGTGATGGAGGGAAAGGCAATATTGTTCAAGGAGTTCGGCGGAATCGACGCATTCCCCATCTGCGTTGCCGAGAAGGACGGGAAGAAGCTTGCGGAAATAGTCCGGGCGATTTCCCCTGCTTTCGGCGGGATAAATCTCGAGGACATCGCAAGCCCGAAGTGCTTCGAGCTCGAGGCAGAGCTCAAGAGGACTCTCGACATCCCGGTTTTCCACGACGACCAGCACGGGACCGCAGTAGTGGCCCTCGGGGGCTTGCTGAACGCGATGAAGATTGTTAAGAAAAAAATTTCCGATTCAAGGGTCGTAATCATCGGTGCCGGGGCAGCGGGCACTGCCATAGCAAAACACCTCCTGAACGCCGGCTTCGGGGATGTGATAGCCTGCAATCGCCACGGGATCCTCAGCGATGCCTCCCCCGGCCACTATGCCGAACTGGCTAGCATAACCAACAAGAGGAAGCTCCAGGGAAGCGCTCTGGAGGCGTGCAGGGGCGCGGACGTGATAATAGGGGTCTCCTCGCCTGGAGGCATAACCTCCGAGATGATTAAGGCGATGGCGAAGGACCCGATAATCTTTGCTCTCGCCAACCCGACTCCAGAAATCCCCCCAGAAGAGGCGAAGAAGGCGGGTGCGAAAATAATTGCAACTGGAAGGAGCGACTACCCCAACCAGGTGAACAATCTCCTCGGCTTCCCCGGGATTTTCAGGGGCGCGCTCGATGCCCGCGCCAGCCAGATAAACGAGGAGATGAAAGTCGCAGCCTCGCACGCGCTCGCAGAATCAGTTGGGAGCAAACTATCGGTCGACTACATCATCCCAGACCCGCTGGTCCGCGAGGTCCACTCCAGGGTGGCTGCTGCTGTTAAAAAAGCGGCCAAGGATTCGGGAGTCGCAAGAATCTGATTAAACTGAGTTGATTAAACTCGGGTAATGGCTAATCTCGTACTTCTTATAGACCAGGAGCGGCTCGTAATTTCTAATCTCTTTTGAAAACAGCGCCTTCATCTCGCCCATCATCTCCCTGAGCTTTTCTGGCCCCTCAATCTCAATATCAATCCCAACATCAAAAGTCCCGATGTATTTCGAATAGCTGACCACATTCGGATGTCCTTTTAAGTAGTCAAACATTCTCCCAAGCCCCTTCGCCGTGTTCAGCCTAACCATCACATCATAGGACTTGTACCCGAACCTCTCTATATCAAGCACCGGCCTGAATTTTTGCATAACTCCCCGTTCGACCAGTGAATTCATCCTTCTGCTCACGGAATCCGGCACCATCCCAACCTCTTTCGCAAGTTCCAAAACTCTTATTCTCGGGTTATCCGCCATCAGGCCCACAATCTCCAAGTCAACATCATCAAGCTCTTTCCGGGAAGGAGGCCCGGAGCAGACAGATTCCTCGGGTTCAGTCGGCACCAGGTATTTCCTCTTGCACGAATGGCTCTCAGTTATTATATTGAGCTCCTTGTCCTGGACCAGCGAGCCGTATCTCTCGAGAAATTTCGTGAAGAACCTGCCGAATTCATACGTGCTCTTCACCCAGCAGATGAACGAGAAGTCCCACCTTCCATCGCAGCTTGCAATCCAGCCGGCAGTCCGTGTTTTCTTAAGGTAATCCACAATCTCAGACTCTTTCTCCGGACCGAGGTTCTGGAACTTTACCGTCACCTTGTGGGAGACGAGCCCGAGCTTCGGCATGTTCAGGACAGTGTAGAAGCCCCGGATTACCCCCTCGCGCTCCATATTCCTCATCCGATAGGCTACCGCATCCTTGGAAATTCGGACCTTTTTTGCAATGTGCGAAACGGGCATCCTGGCATCTGTCTCGAGAAGGCCAAGAATAGCCCTATCGCGTGCGTCGAGCGACATTGTATCACGATGAAATCATGACTATTTTTTTATCTTTTTTCTAGTATTTAAACCTATTAGTTTATTTTTTTCTTAAAAAATAAGTAAAATTTAAGAGTAGCTGAAGTCCGCGGTTCCCTACCCAAACCAACCTTCAGAAAAACAAGATGGCTTTCCAAAACTAAGGCTCGCCTAAAATTTCCTGCGGGAACGTTCCCTTAAACCTAATCGTCCCCTCTTGAACCTCAATCCCTTGGGCACTCAAGCCAGGGTTCTTTCTGAAAAATTCCTGAACCGCCTCGTTGGCTGGCTCCTGGGCAAGTGCAAACGGAAGGCTGATTCTCCCAATCTCCAGGTACTCCACCAGTACTCTAACTTTCTTCGGAGAAACCGAATCGATTTTTCCCTTCGCATAAATCGGGGCGTTCACCCGCGGGTCTTTCACAAAACACGAGAGTTCCATCGTCCCGTTTTTGCCGAATTTAATCTGTATGTCCCTTGCAGGGCCGTTCTTGGAATTGAGCTTGTTAAGTTGCGCGGAGAATTCCTCCTGTGTGAACGTATTGTCGACAGCCAGGGTTCCAGTAGAATTGTAATTGCACGTGAGGCAGGCGCCCTCAGGGCTCTTTATCCTATGCCCGGGAATTTTCGCAAGCCCGCTAGCATAATCTGATTCCGCATACTTTACCCCCAAATCTTTCGGACTTCTTGCCCCCAAAACATCCGATAAGACCGGGACAATCCCGAGCCGCCCGACCACGAATGCCCCAATGAGGATGAAAATTAGCGTCAAAATTCCCATTGCCTGCAGGGTGCCGACCATTCTCTCAGTGCCCCAAAATCCCCTTCACTTCCTTGGCTTCAACCCTCAGTCTGTGCTTCTTCATGATTGCCCCAAAATCCCTCCCCTCTTCTTCAATCAGCTTCTTCAGTTCCTCCCCGCTGACTCTCCTGAGCCCGAGCTTTTCAACTGCCTCCTCGCAACTCGAGCCAACGTTTTCCGACATATACCTCAAAATCTCAGGGATCGCAGCCTTCACAAACAGCTCCTTGGAATATTCCACAAACAGGTCCTGGAGGTGGCTCACAGTAATCCCGTCCACTTTCGTTCCTTCCCTTCTCAAGTTTACTATCGTGTCCTGGAGAGTCACTGCAACAATCTGGGGTTCGACCTTCTGGTTTGTGTTGACTATGAGCTCGAAAACAAGTTCCTCTTTAGAGTTGAACATCTTCTTCGCAAGCTCTTTGCCTAGCCTTTCCTCAAGGTGCCTCAGCCTTTCCTCAGGCATCAAAGGGAGCCGTTCCCTTATCCCGTCTATCCTCCCGCTTTTGACCCTTACGGGCGGGACATCGGTCTCAGGGTAGAGCCTCGCGCTCCCAGGCAGCGGCCTCATGTAAGCACTCGCCCCCTCCGGAAGCGCCCTCCTAGTCTCTTTCGGGACTTCCTTGAAGTGCGCTCCCCGCTTTCTCACGGCCTCCAGGGCTTTCCTGGCCTTCTCCTCTTCATCGGCAACAATAACAAAGGCATCCCGGGGGCCGAGTTCGAGCTTCTTCTCGATTTCCGTTTTTTCGCCATCCCTTATTCCATATCCCGCCAAATCCTCATCCGAATGGATGATTCCCCCGACCCCTGCCTCGGCCTTTGCATAGTCGCTCAGTTCGGTTCCGAATCTCCTTCCTTCGCAAACGCGTTTTCCAACCAACTCCTTCAGGTTTTCCATCCTAAGCCCGAGGATTCTGCCTCCTTGCCCCAGGACTTTTTTCAAAAGCTTTGATTCAGTGGACGAGAAAAGGCCGGTCAGGTCAAGAACCTCGCTCTTGAACTTCGGCTCCCCCCCGAACCTCTTCTTCATCTCCGCGTTTATTTCGATGAGGCCCTCCTGCCTCTCAACTTCGATTTCAACCATCCTCCTTATCAGCTTGAGCTCCTGGGCCCCCTTTATCTCGACCCGTGCTCCCCCCTCGATTGAGACGTTTAGGTCCTGCCTTATGGTTCCGATTCCCCTCTGGACTTTTCCAGTTGCCCTAAGAATCATGCCGAGCTTCTCAGCCACTTCCTGCGCATGCTCGCCGTCAACTATGGTCGGGTCAGTGGCTATCTCTATGAGCGGTATCCCCAGCCTGTCAAGCCCGAACCTGGAGAGTCCTCCCTCGGTCCCAAGAATCCCCGAGCTCTCCTCCTCGATGCAAATGACCGGGATGCCAACCTCCCCCCTGCTGGTCTGGAGCACGCCGTCCATTCCGACTATGGCAGTTCTCTGGAACCCGCCGGTGTTGCTCCCGTCTATGACGGTTTTTCGCATCACCTGCACCTCATCGACTACCCTCGCCTTCAGGAGCAGGCAGACCTCGAGCGCTATGTCGAGTGCCCGTTCATCCATCCCGTGCGGCGGCTCATCGTCGGTCTCAACCAGGCACGATGAGTTCGGCGCAGCTTCGTAGGAGAAGTGCCTTTTTCTCATGAACTCCTGCATGGCCGCAGGGTCCACAACACCGAGCTCTCCGGCAACTGCCCGCTGCCTTCTATAAACAGAAACTCCGTTGCCTTCGGCTTGAATCGATGGGCAGGAGCAGAAAAGTTTCCCAGAATCTAGCCTTTGGTGAATCTCTATGCCAATCTTCATTCACTCGCCTTTTTCGAAATCAGCACTAACCGCTCTTCGCTCGAGAATCTCGCCTGCGATATTCTCAGCCACCATCGCCTTGGCCTTCTCGGGCCCATAATTCCCGATGAGCCACATGAGCTTCACGTAGGCGACCTCGGGAAGCATTCCCTCTCCGGAGAGCACCCCCTTCTTCTGCAAATCCCGCCCGGTGCTGTAGACATTCATGCTGACTGTCCCATAGATGCACTGGGAAGTCATGACTACCAGGCAACCGGACTCGATGAGTTTGCCAAGCTCCTCGAAAACGAGGTCGTTCTCGCGGCTGTTTTCATCGCCCTTCGCCGGCAGATGGCCGAGCCCAGTTCCCTCGACCACCAGCCCCCTGTATCCGTTCTGCCTGAAGAATGCGATCTGCTCGTGAGTCATTCCCGGATACGCCTTCAGGAGTCCGACCTTGGTTTCAAGCCCGCTGGCCGGATGCAACTCCCCGTCGCCTCTCGGTGCATGCTCGCCTGAGAATTCGATTTTCCAATCCTCATAGCTCACCGTTGCAATCGGCTTTGCATCGATGCTCTTGAAAGCGTCCCTCCTGCTCGTGTGCATCTTTCTTACCCTGGTTCCGGAGTGGATGTGGCAGAATTTGTCATCGAGGGTCCCGTGCATGCAGACTGCGACTCCCGAATAGTCGGCATTGGCGGCAAAGCTCACCCCACATAGGAGATTCATGGCAGCATCGCTCGAGCCCCTGTCCGAGCTTCTCTGGGCGCCCACCAGGACAACCGGGACTGGGAGGCCCCTGAGAATGAACGAGAGCGCCGCAGCCGTATAATGCATCGTATCAGTCCCATGGAGTATCACGATTCCGTCCGCGCCCCCGGAAATCTCCTCGGCAACAGCGCCAGCCATGTATTTGTAGTGCTCGGGCCTGATGTTTTCCGAGAATACGTTCATAAGCGCCTTGCACCTTATCTGGGCTATCTGCGCCAGTTCCGGAACAGCTGAGACCAAGTCGGAGGCACTGAAAGCCGGGACCACTCCGCCAGTCCTATAATCCACTCTGGATGCAATTGTCCCCCCAGTCATGATGATTGCGACAACCGGCTTCTTCTCGTCGAACTTGACCTCCCTGGGCTCGGGCTTCTCGAGCTCCACCCGCCCCTCGAGCTTCTCGATGACTATCCCTTCCTCGTAATTAAGGCCGATGTTGTAACCGTTATCCAATTTCATCACTATGCAATCAGGGTCCCCGGTCTCGGGCTTTGGCATCAAGATGCCTTCTTTCCCCGCAACCCGTATCCTGTCGCCCACTGAGACTCCAAAACCCCTCAGTTTCTCGCTCACCATTTGGGAATACATCTCATTCTACCTCCTTTGCCGCGAATGCGCCAATCGATGCGAACACGGCTAGGAAAAGCGAAAGGAGGACAATCGCAGTGAAGAGCACGACCAGGTCGAAGTAGCCGACCAGAAGCGAGGCCAATACCATAGTCCCTCCTAAGAAAAATAACCCCATCAGGACTCCCCCTAGGATGCCTGCGGCAAAAACCGTTTTTATGCTGGCCCCGTATTTCCTTACTCCCCTCCACCCCCCATACACTGAAAGCACAAACGCAAGAAGAATGCTCACTGAATCCGTGGTCCCTTCTATCAATCCATAATTGTTACCGAAGAAGTAAGTAGATTGAAAAGTAAGGAGGCCCAGGGGGCAATTTCCCGGGAAGCACCTCGCACTCGAGGAAAGGAGCGGGACAACAGCATAAGCAAACAGGCCCCATGCAAACCAGAGGGAGAGAGGCATCTTGCCTATCCTGAACGCGTCATCAAGGAATTTTCGGAATCCTTCCCAGGCTACAGGTGCTTTCTTCTTCGGCATCCCAGTTCACCCCAACCTCTTCGAAACATAAACACTATCCCTTTTGTACCCTCGCTTATAATAATATTCTCTGGCCCCGACCCCGCTCATCACCAGCAGCTTCCGTGCCCCGTGCTCCTCTCCGGCAATCCTCTCCGCCTCGCCCAGTAATTTGCTCCCGAAACCTCGGTGCTGGAGCTCTTCCTCAGGCTCCTCCCCAATCCCGAGCGCAGTCCCATACACATGCAATTCCCGCACCAGCGAAGTCTCCTCGTCAATTTCTTTCCTGAACGGTTCTCCTGGCTTTCTCAGCCTGAGGAACCCGAACAATCCCCTTTCGCTCTCGAAGCTCAGGAAAGTCTCAGTTCCCCCGCTCGCCTTATAATCGAGCCTGCAGAGCTTTGCTTCCGATGGGTCTGGCTCCTTTCCGCTCTTAAGCGCCCTCAATCCGCTCTCCCTGCACCTTATGCAGAGGCACCGCCCCCCCCTCTCCCACACCTTCCTCTCGACAATCTGCCGCAAGTTGCTGTTCTTCACCCCGGCCTCGATTCTCGGTAGCGGAATATCCCTCTGGACCCTCATGATTCGGACATAGGGCGGGATGAACTTGGTCGCCTGCGCGAGAACCTCGGCAGCAGTCTCAGTATCATACGGTTCGTACTCCCCTCTTTTCCACATCTCATAAAGTTTTGTCCCTTTCACCACCATGCACGGGTAAATCTTGAGCATGTCCGGCCTGAATCGCGAGTCTGAAAACAGTTTCTTGAACATGAGGACATCCTTCTTCGGAGTCGAAAACAAGCCGGGCATCATGTGGTAGCAGACCTTGAGGGCGGAGTCCTTGAGAAGCTTCGTCGCAAGAACCACGTCCTCGACCCGGTGCCCTCTGTTCACCTTCTCATAAACCCGGTCGCTCAGGGTCTGCACCCCCAGCTCAACTCTCGTAGCCCCAAGCTCAAGCATCCGGTCAATGTATTTTTTCCCTGAAAAATCAGGCCTGGTTTCGAAAGTAATCCCAACGGCCCTGATTCTGGAATTTTCATTCATTCTTTTTGCTCCTTCCAAGCTTCCGCTCCCCTTTCCATTCATCGCATCGAGGCATCCCTTCACAAATGAGCGCTGGTAGCTCCAGGCCTGGGCATTGAAAGTCCCGCCCATTATGATGAGCTCGCACTTATCCACCGTATGCCCGATTTCCGAGAGCTGCGTCAACCTGGAGCTCACCTGCCTGAAGGGGTCGAAATCATTCTGTTTCCCCCTCATGGCAGCAGGCTCATCACCAGTATAGCTTTTCGGGGACTCAATTCCCCCTGGACAGTAGATGCATTTTCCAGGGCACGGGAGAGGCTTGCTCATGACTGCGATGCTCGCTATCCCGGAAACAGTCCTGACTGGCCTGAGCTTCAGCAGCATTAGAATCTCGCGGGTTCTTTTTTCAGGCGGAATCTGCTTCAGGATTTCCGAGTTCCTGATGGCAGGGATTTTATGCCTGGAGCAGAGCTCCCTCTTCAGTTTCTCCACATCTATTCCTGGATTTTGAAGAACTCTCCCCGCCGCCTCCCTCGCGGCCTCGGCGCTCATTTGATTACCTGAAAAGCAGATTTGAAATGAGCCCCATGATGCTGTAGACGGGCTGCTCGACAACCGGGAACAGCAGGAGCCCGTGGCCAGTGGCCTGGAGGTCCGAGACCAGGTTGGTGTTTATGTCCAGGTTTACGTTCTTCTCCGCCTTGAGCAGTTCGCTCGAGAAAGGGGCGCGGACCTTCATCTTAACGGTGTACTCCTGCTCCTCGTCCCCCGCCACTTCGTACCTCACAACTTTTGAGGACTTCTTTGGAACGAAAACAACCTGCCTGTAGCGCCAGCCCGGGATGCCTTCGGAGCTAACCTCAAACACGTCGCTCGCGACGCCTTTGTTGTCTATCTTTACATAATAACCGGCAGGCTGACCTGCGCCGGTCGTGACCTTGTTCGGCCAAACATCAATCTGAAGGACGTCCCTGCTCACAGTTAGCTTGGCCCTGAAAGAGACATCCCCAATGCCCTCCTTTCCCCCCTCATCAACCGCCCTCATGGTGAACCAGTACTCGCCGTCGCTGGCATCGGCAGGCACCTTTATTATCGCCTTCATGGGGACGCTGTAGAGCGGGCTCGGCTTTAGCTCATCCCATCCTCTCGGGGTTTCAGTGAAGATGAGCTGGTCGAGCAGGCCTCCCTTCCCCTGTATGCCGCCCTCGGTTATCCTGGACTCGGCAACCACGTATGCGGTCTGCCCAGGCCCCACTACTCCGAGGTCTATGGTTCCGCCATCGGCTACGGGAGTTGCAACTGGCTCGTAAACCGTAAGCGTGGTAGCAGCCGATACCTGGGCCAAAAGCAAAATTGCGAGCACCAGACTTTCTGCCTTCATGGTCTCCTCGCCTACCTATCGCGGGAGCAGAATAAAAAGGTTTCTTTTTGAAACATACTCATGGACATAATACGAAAGAACAAGGCGGGCAAGGTCAGCCACGTCCTCGGAGTCGAAGCCGAGCTGGTCTCAGGCCTCCTTCTCCTGGGTGTCGGGGCACTCGGGGTCCTGTGGGTTTACATCGAGCCCGTCTTCAACTGGATCTCCCAATACCTGGAGTGACCTCCATGCGCGCCTTTCTAGCTGTCGAGGTTTCTGGAGGGATACGGGAAAGGCTTGAGAAAATCCAGCTGGAGCTCCCCTCCGGGATGCGGCCCGTGAACCCGGAGAACATCCACATCACTCTCAAGTTTCTAGGGGAGATAAGCGGAAATAGGGCAGGGGAAATCTCAAGGGCCATGGACTCAACAGAGTTCTCGAAATTCCCCCTGATTTGCAAAGGGCTCGGGGCTTTTCCTTCTGAAAAATCCGTCCGCGTCCTCTGGGCGGGAATCGAAAGCCCCGGGTTGGTTGAGTTGCATTCGAGATTGGAGCCAAAACTGGCCCAGCTCGGTTTCGAAAAAGAGAATTTCACCCCCCACCTGACAATCGCGAGGGCAAGGGACAGGGCCCGGCTCGATTCGGTTCTATCGAAATACAGGGAAGAAGTTTTCGGGGAATGCGTTGTTTCTTCGTTTTCCCTGAAAAAAAGCGCCCTGACTCCCAAGGGTCCGGTTTACGAGAACATCCATTCCGCCTCAGTAAAAGATTAATACCTCCCCTAAAATATAAACTCATGAAGGGACAGGAAGTCGGGCCAGGCCTCGGGATGATTTACATCACGTTCTTCATACTCCTGATTGGGGTCGGCGGTTACTGGATACTCCACAGCAGCACCTGGATAGACTACAATCTTTTGTATGGTCCCTCAAAGACTTTTAATGGAAAGGTGGTCCGCATCGAATCCTATTGCGACGACCCAAAGAAAACCATATTCATGCTCGATACATCAACAAGCTCCCAGGCATATATCTATATGGCCTCCAGGCTCGACATCATGGTCGGGGACAGCGTGACAGTGACAGCCTACAACGTGACTGGGAAGGGGCTGATTTTCGATCTCATGCGCTCGAAATGCGAGCCAAGCGGGGCCCACTATTACGCAACGAAAGTCTACTCCTCACGGACCGCCATCGCCCTTGAAGGTAAGCCCTGGCAGAAGTAAGGCTCTCTCGCTAAATCCCTTCCTTCTTTTGTAGATAGCTCTTCAGGCTGGTGATGCCTGCACCCAATGACGCTGCAAGGAAAAGCACAACGACGTTGTCAAGGAACGTCGAAGAGGCTGCGACTGCGCTTTTCCAAAGATAGCTTTGGATTAAGTCATTATCCTTCAGACCAGAGAGAACAAGCCCAAGGAAGGGAAGCAAGGCCGCAAGGTCCATGGCCGCCTTGAATAAGGGATTGACGTATCCTCCAGTAAGCCGCGAACCTTTGGTTTTTCCCAAGTAGTATATTGCACTGGAAACGGAAAAAATGAGCCAAATCTGGAATGAGTGGCCTGGCTTTACGTATACGTTACGCCCATCCAAATATATGCAAAAAACGAACGCGAGAACCGGCCCCAGAATCGCCGCAATCCCGGCTACTGCTTCTCCGTGTTTCGAGAGCAAGCGAAATTCCATGCACAGGTTAATCCCGGGAAGAATAAATTCTTTGCGAATGCGACTTTACGATGTTTGATGCAAAACAAGCGATGCATGGGAGAGGTTTTAAACCTTTCAGGAGAATCAATTTACGGTGATAAACCATGCCGGTGAAGATTGAGCAGGACCACGAGGCTTGCATCGGTTGCGGCGCATGCGCATCCATCTGCCCTGACAACTGGGAGATGGCCGACGATGGGAAAGCGAAGCCCATAAAGACTTCGGTTCCGGAAGTCGGCTGCAACAAGGAGGCCGCTGACGCGTGCCCCGTGCAGTGCATAAAAATCATCGAGTAGACTACTTCTGTTTTTTCTAACTTGATTTTTCATTGTATTGGAAATTGCTATTCCCAATGCGGCCAAATTTCTGCGGAAATTTGTCCTTTTGATTTTCAAAGGTATTCCCTAAGTGGATTAACCATTCTCTCTTCTATGGCCGATACATACTTATGGTTCCCCATGATGTCCCCGAATTTCGTCTTCACCTCTATCAAGAAATTATGGAGTTCGACGACATCCTCCACTATGACACCGACTTCAATGTCCCAACTCCCGATTGTCTTGTTGAGAAACACGACATTGTTGTGATGGAGGCAGAACTCCAGGAATCTCCTTTCCTTCTCTCTCGTGATGCTT
>JBFYLO010000053.1:0-64296 GCA_041305385.1 Microcaldota archaeon
CAATGCGGCCAAATTTCTGCGGAAATTTGTTCTCGCTTTCATCTGACTACCACCTGAATCGTCCTTGAGCGGGGGCCGTCGAACTCGCACAGCATTATGCTCTGCCAGGTCCCGAGCACCAGCTTCCCGCCTGAAACCGCGAATGCTTTCGAAGAGCCGAAGAACGCGCTCTTGAGATGCGCCTCGGCGTTATCATCGATTGAGTTGTGCTCGTAATCGCTTTTCGGGACAATTTCCGAGAAAAATCTCAAATAATCGCGCTCGAGGTTCGGCTCATATTCGCCGGCAATTACCGCAGCTGTCGCATGGGGAAGGTTCACGAGGCAAATTCCCTCCTTTACCCCGCTCTTCCCAACCGCTTCCCCCACAAGCCCGGTTATGTCGACTATCCCCTGCTGGCTCGACGTTTTCACTGTGGCCGTGAACATGAAATAGTAATGGAAGAAAAGTATTATAACTCATTTAGCCGACTAGCCCATTATCTGGTCCACAACGAATTCTGCGCTGAACGGGACCAGGTCTGAGTAACCCTGCCCGATTCCGAAGTAGAGGATTGGAACCCCGGTTGCCTTTGCAAGCGAGAGCGCAGTCCCTCCCTTTGCATCGCAGTCGAGCTTGGTCAGAATCACCCCGTCGAGGCCGACTGCCTCGGAGAAGCTCTTCACCTGGTTCACGAGCGCATTCCCTGCGATGCTCTCCCCGATGAATATCTTCAGGTCTGGCTTTATCACCCGGTCCAGCTTCTTCATCTCATCAATCAGGTTCCGGTTGGTCTCCTGCCTGCCTGCACTGTCTATCAGCACAACGTCGATGTTATGGGCCCGGGCGTAGTTCACAGCATCGAAGGCGACGGCAGTCGGGTCCGCCCCGTATTCGTGCTTTATCACCCGAACCCCAAGCCTCTCCCCGTGCTTTTCCGCCTGCTCTATGGCAGCTGCCCTGAATGTATCGGAGGCGGAGAAGACCGAGGTGAACCCGGCTCCCTTCAGCATTGTTGAGAGCTTCGCCATGGTGGTGGTTTTTCCCGCCCCGTTGGGCCCGAGCAGCAGGATTTTCACAGGCTTGGGCTTTTCCCTCACCGCCTCTAGCAGATTGACCCCCTGGATTGACAGCACTTCGAGGAGCGAGCCCCTGACCGCCGACTTAATCGACCCGTCCACCGAACCCTTGGGCACCCTCATCCCGACGAGCTTGGACCTGAGCTCCGAGGTTATGTGGTCCGCGACCTCGTAGGCGACATCGGATTCGAGAAGCGCCATGTTCAGGCCATCGAGCAGCTCCGAGACATCGCCCTCCTTTATCTCGACCTCGCTCGAAATGAAACTCCGTATCTTCGTCCCGAGGCTGAGCTTCACTTCCAGCTTTTTCTCCTCCTCCTGGGCACGGGGGACAAAGGCGGGAGCAGGAGGTTCGGGCTTCTTCCCTTCCGCTTTCGGAGCCCATCTTTCCTCCTCAACTCTCGGCTGAGGCTTTGGTTTTTCATTGTATTGGAATTTGCTAATTCCAATGCGGCCAAATTTCTGCGGAAATTTGTCCAATATCGGTTCCTTTTTCTCCTCGATTTTCAGCTCAGGCTTTTTCTCCTCTTTCGGCTTTTGAATTTCAATTTTCGGCTTCGGCTTTTCGAAAATCTCCGGCTTCGGCTCGATGCGAATTGGTTTTTGAGCGGGCTTCTGCTGCAGCTCAGGTTCTGGTTTGCGCTCAACTCTCCGGACTGGCTTTTGCTCGATTTTTTTGACTGGCTCAGGCTCAACGGATTTTTGAACCGGCTCTTCCATTGGTTTTGGTTCTTCCTTGGCTGGTTCGGGTTCAATTTCCCTTTGCGGCTCCTGCTCAAGCTCGGGCCGTTTAGCTTCCCTGGGTTCTTCCTCCTTCTGGACAATGGACGAGATGAAAGAGCTAATCTTCTTCTTTAGAAGGCCGAACATCAGAGACCAACCGGCCCTGCGGGCTCACTGCTTCCCGCCCTTCTTGTCTAGAAGCTGCTGTGCCTCATTATCCAGCTGGTCGAGCTTCTTGGATATCTCAAGGACGGCTTCCTGTATCCTATCCCTCGTTGCCTCAAGCCTCTTGAGCCTCTCTTCGAGAATCGAGATTGCCTCCTGCAGCGGCTTCTCAGCGATGACATCTGCGCCTATGTTGACCAGCACATTCTGCACGTCGGTGATTCTGGCGCTCACGTGGGCTCCTCCGCCGAGCGGGAGGAGGACGTTGTTATCCTTGGTCGTTTCAATGTTCCTCAGGGTGAGAAGAGCAGTCCCGAGTTCGTTAATCGTGAGCTGGATTGAGCCGAGCTGCTGCTGCATGAACTGGCCCTGCTGCTGATAGGCCTGGGCCTCATAAGCGATTCGTGTGAGATTTTCCTCCTTGTCCTGCGCCATGGAACCAACCCCGCACCTACTTGGCTTGCTCAACTTTAAGAACCTTGACCTTGCTCCTCTTAAGGCCATGCTTGCTCCCCAGCTCGGCGTACAGCCTCTCGACAGCAAGCTTCTCGCTCTCAGCCTCCAAAGTCTTCGCAAAAGACCTGGGCGAGGGCTTTATCTCCATGACTCCGCTTATGACGTACTTCATGATATCACCTTACCTTGGTTCCAGGGGGAACCTCCTTGTCTACAGTAAGAATCGAAACATCCGGGGAATCCGCGGCGAGCAGCATCCCCTTTGACTCGAGCCCCCTGATCATTTTCGGCTCGAGGTTCGCGAGCACCACAATCTTTTTCCCGGTTATCTGCTCCGGGCTGTACCAGGGCGCGAGCCCGGCGACCAGCTGCCTCTTCTCTGTTCCCATGTCCACGGTCAGCCTCAGGAGCTTGTTCGCCCCGGGCACGAGTTCGGCGGACTCCACGAGCCCGACCACAATCTCCAGTTTCGAGAATTCTTCGTAAGTTATCGCCATTTCATCACGTCACAAAAGCCCGAGCGCCTCTTCGGCGCGGTGCATCTCGAATCCGCCAGTGTCTTCGCCAACGAGGCAACCCTTGGAATTCGCGAGCATGCACATCCCTACGAAAGGGACCCCCATGTTAGCAGTCCCGATTCCCCCCTTCATCCCGAGCAGCTTCTCTAACTCGTAGAGCTCCCTCCCTGCGGAGTTATGGAGCAGGAATCCCCTGTTCGTGAGCACCGCGGCCGAGCCAACGGTCTTATACCCGGCTATCGCCCTCTGAATCACTTCAACTCCGAGGCAATCGGATATCAGCTTCACCGATTCGGCATCGAGGTCCGGGTTCGCGAGCGCAATCCTGTCATTGGTGGCTATGTTGTTCCCGATTGCGGTCAATCTCGAGTTGAGCGCGAGCGTGTTGAGCCCAGCTTCCTTCACCCTCCTTTGCTCCTCTTGGGAAACAAACTCAGGGAAAACCGCGCCCTTGGAATTCGCGGCAACAAATATCCCGACAAGCTCGGAGTCGTTCACCGAGAGTTCGACTGCCTGCGCCTTGAGGAAGTTCTCGCAAGCGGCCTTGAGCTTCTCCTGGGGATTCCCAAGGAAAACAAGCTCCTCGGTCGCGCATCCGAAAGCCCCGAGGAAGGAGTTCCCGTAGTGCGCAGACTTGCCACAGTGCATTCAGAACCACTTCTATTTTTTCTTGGAGTCAGCAGGGGGCTTCCCGTTCTCCGGCTTCTTCTCAGCCTGGGGCTCCGATTCAGGGACTGCTTTTTCCACCTGTTTTTCTTCGGCTTTCTTCTCAGCAGGCTTTTTCTTCGCATCCCTCTTCTTGGCCTCCTTCTCAGCCCTTTTTGCCGCCTCCTCCTTCTCCCCAACGAGCGTTACCTTCACTTTTCCTTCCTTGTCCCTGTTGGCGATTATCTTGAGCCTCCTGGGAGGCTTCTTTATCCCGGATTCCCAGACAGCGCTGTTGACGACACCGCTCATGGAAACCGATTCGTCCCCGACTTTCATGTGGCGTGCGACGAAAGCGCGCAGAATCTTGACTGCAATCCTTGCCCTCTTCACGCGGGGCTTCGCATAGGCCTTTCCGAGCGGAATGGTGTAAATCCTCTCTAGTTCATCCATGAAATTCACCTACTTTATCTTTAGCTTGAGCTTCCTGCTCCTCCAGTTCCTTCGCCTCGGGTTCGAAGCGATTCTCCTGTTGGTTTTCGCAATCACGAACACCGGGAGCCTCCTGTTCTTCCTGGCCTCCTTCCCGAGGTGCCTTTTCTTTGCCTCTGATTTGGCTCTACTCATCATGACCACCCTTCTTCTTGAACGCTATCGTGGGTTCGTGCCTTGTCCCCGTAACCCTCTCGAGCAGCTTCTTGAACTGCTCATCCTGCACCTTTCCTTTCAGCTGGTTGCTCCTATAGAGCTGCGCAAGGAGCGCGACCACCTGCTGGTATAATTCCGGGCTCGAGAGCCTCACATTCATGGCGCGCTCATAAGCCTTATCATCAAGCACATGCTTTAGGACGGTCTTCATCTGCTCATCGAGCTGCTGGGCTTTCGCCATTTTCGCGTATTGCTCCTGGAGTTTCCTTTCCCTCAGCTGAGCCAGTTCTTCCTCGTCCACTGCCCTCACCCTTTGGCTTCCTTTGCAGCAGAGTCCAAGAGGGCCCTTCCCTTCGGGGTTATCTCCCTTCCGTCTTTGCCCTTCTTCACGAATCCGGCCTTCTCGAGCTGCTGCAGAGCCTTCCTTATGGTCGAGCCGCCGGCATCGACGTGATGCTCCGGCCTCGAGCCCAGGTTCTTCCTGCCCCCGTAGTGGGTCCTGAACCTGTTGACTCCGCTTCCCCCGTGAACGTATATGTTCCTCAAGAGCGAGGCGCACCTCTTGTACCAGAAATCCTCATCGCTCGGGGCCCGCTCGACGTGGGGGCCTGTCTTCACGAAGGCCGTCCACTTGGGCGGGGCTATCTCCTGGACCTCCTTCAGCTTGGAGGAGGCCTTGCTCACAAGTGCTGCCGCGGAAACGTCATAGACTGTTACCAATAACTCACCTCACATACCTTCGCCCGAAGCCTCCGCCGAAGGCGGAGGTAAAGGCAAATTCCTCATTCGTTGCACCGACCACAAGCCCTCAGCCTTTAGGCGAGGGTATGTGACCTCAAATTGAGCTTTTCTACGAGGTAAACTGTACGCGTAGAAGCATCAAAAGCGCATCTAGTTTAACCCATATCACTATTTTAAGCCTTTCTCCCCGAACCCAGGGAGTTGCCAACTATAACAATCCCACAAAAAGCGGACTCGCTCGGTCCGGGTCTGGCGTTTCGAGGCGTCTGGGCTCGCGAGGTACGAATCGAGTTGCATTATTTCCTGGGGCACTATAAGTGCGGGAGAAGAAGGTACTTGTGTATCCTGTAAACTCTCAGGGCGGAATAGTCGCTTATTATGTCCGAGAACTCGTTCGTCAGTTCCATCATGAGTTTTCGGTATTCCTCCGGGTCCTTCACTTCGATGTCGAGCTCGAGGTCCCAGGGGCCGAGAGTTTTAATCATGTAGACGATGTTCGGGTGGCGCCTGCAATACTCATGCAAGCTCTTTTCCCTCTTTTCGCTTAGATTGCTCAGGTAGAACAGCACTTTATGGTGGAACTGGCCGATTACATTGTGGTCCAGCATCACAGTGTAACCCCTTATCACCCCGGTTCGCTCCATTTCGGCAATCCTCTTCCTCGCAGTTTCCGGGGATATGCCAACTCTTCTCGCAATGGTCGTTGTTTCGGTCCTTGAACTCTCGCACAGGATTCCGAGTATCCCCATATCTATGGCGTCAACCCTCCCCTTACCCATCCCGGCGTAGTAACTGACCTCCACCGGCTCCTTTTTTCCAGTAAGATATCCGCGAATCAGGTACTCCCCAACTAGGTTGACCGATATCGTTTTCTTGATTATCTGGTTCCAGTATTTCTTTGTGAAATCGGTCAAAACCCTGTTCAGCGTAAACAGGTCCTCAACGAGCATCGTGAATCCCAAGTCGAACTCGCCATCCGTGCTGACAACCCAATTAACATAGGGTGCGTTGATGAGGTAGTTGATGATTTCCTGCTTTCTCTTCTCGTTGGCGTTCCTCAGCTTTATGAGTATCTTGTAGTACGAGACCCCCAGCTTCGAGGAGTCGAGTATCGTGAAGAACCGAAAGATGACCCCTTCCTTCACGAGCCGGTTCAGGCGGTATTTTGCGACCTCCTTGCTCATTCCGGCTCTCTTCGCGAGCGCCGTTATCGGCCTCCTGGAGTTAATGTCCAGCTCGTGGAGCAGCGCCCTGTCTTTTGCGTCCAGTTTAAACATAACTACTCAAACACATAAATTCTATTTAAATTTATCGCTTTTAAGAAAATTTTTTCTAAGAATTTTTATATATAGTGAAAAACGCAATAATAACAAAAGACGAAGGAACGAGGTGACAGTCATGAACTCCACTAAAACTTCAGCTTCCGATGAACTCGATTCCAAATGGCGTTCTACTGCCAGGACTTTATTCGGTGGGGAGATTGGCCCTCTTGAGGAGTACTCTAAATGGCTTTCCGATTCCAAGGGAGACAGGGTAATCCGAGACTCGAGCCTTTCGGGCCGCAAGGTTGTTTTTTCACTCCCCTATCACTCCGGCTCTTGCTGGATGGACTTCGAAGAGGTCGATTTCTCAAAAAAATACGGGCCGCTCGATATTAACGATTTGAAGGACATCGAGTCCATAATCGAGGCACTCGGGGAGAGAATATGCTACACAGGCGGCATGGTCCTCGGACAATCAAAGTTCATCGAGAAAAGCGCAAACATAATCGACTCTTACTACGTTTTCGAGTCCGAGCGAATCGCCGGCTCAAAATATATCGGACATTGTACCATAGGGACCAACAGTGAAAGCGTCTTCGGCAGCAACTCTTTTGGCTCGGTGAATCATTCAATAAAAGTATTCGGCTTCTGGAACAGCACCCGTTGCTTCGAAACATCCAAAACCGACTTCTCCTCGGACTGCTATTACTCCCATGGCCTGTCGAAATCAGCCCATTGCATGTTCTGTTTCAATGTAAAGAACAAGCATTATGCCATAGGAAACCTGGAGCTATCTGCTGATAAGTACAATTCAATAAAAAACAGCTTGCTTGAGCAAATGAGGGAAAAACTAAACAAAGAAAAGTCTCTCCCCTCCCTGGTTTCCTTCTTTCTTTCGGAGAAGCCAGATTATTCCCTAATAAAAAAAGCGTTTAAACCCGAGAAAAAACTAAATGCCGGAAAGGGCGGCATTGAAGAAAAATTCTCAAACACGGCGAAAGTGGTGCTCGGCCTCGCGCTCGAAAACATAAACGACTACGGCCCCTGGCTTTTGAGGCACGTGCCGCCTTCCAGAGGGGCGTTTTCCTGCGCAAGTTCACTCCCAGTTCTTCTGCCCGGTTATTCAAACTTCCAGTCATTCCCAAAAGACAGGCTCTTGACCCTTCAAGAGGCAGAGGAGATAGGTCCCAAACTCTCGATAACCCTTGAAGATGCCGAATCAATCTCGTTTGACAGCGTCCCCAAGATACTGTCAAAAATCGCCTTTTTCTCCCCGGAGTGGTCCATCGGGAACGTCAGGGATAACTGCGAATCCCCGATTAACATAGATTCAACAGATTGCTACCGGAGCACATTGAACATAAGCTCAAAGCACTGCGCTTATAGCTATTACCCCAGGGATTCCGAATGCCTGTTCGGGGTTAATGAAACAAGAAGCTCACAGTTTTGCATAAATTGTTATGAATCCGCCAAGCTCATCCGTTGCTTCGAGATGGACAGCTGCAAGAGCTGCTCCGATTCGATGTTCTGCCATAATTGCGAGAATCTCCGGGATTGCATGTTCTGCTTCAACGTAAAGAATCTGCAGTATGCCGTCGGGAACGTTGAGCTTACGTTTGATGAATACAAGCAAATCAAGGAAGCCGTTCTTAAAAAAATAGCGAATGAACTTCAGGAAAAAAAGAGCATCGAACTTAGCATATTCAATCTTGGACAGAAATAATCACTTTGGCGTCGCACCACTCGCTTCCTTTATTGCCCTCAAATCGCAGTCAACTTCTATCCTAATCATGGTTTCTATAAGCGAAGGCATATACCCCCACCTGAGCATATCCCCGTATTCGCGGAATAGCTTCAGGCTTTCGTCAGCGCTGCTCTCGAGTCTGTTTCCCTGCTCGCAGCAAAACTCGATTATCCGCAGTGCTATATCCACACCAAAACGCCTCCTCGTTTTGCCGGGCCAATCCGAAACTGGATTGAGCCAGGCAGCAAATTTCATCAGTTGCGCTCGGTTTTCGGTTTTTTTCAAGTTTTCGAGTCCCTCCGAAAGACTCATATCCTGCGGGTAATATCTTTCAAGCGAAGCCAACACGAATAATGTGGTCGCAAGGGGGTCGTTCTCATCCTCCTTTGCGCCTCTTTTAATCCTCTTCATGTGCCCAGTCACTTCCGAAAGCCTTCGGATGTGCGCGGTAATCTCCTTCTGTGAAAACCCAAATGACAGGGATTCAATGCACGCATGGAAGAGTTTCCAGGAAATACGATTTATGCTCAAGGTCTCTTCTTGGGAAACCATATTCGGCGCTGCACTCGTGCAGCAGTCCGCAAACTCCTTTATCATTCTCTTAGTTTCTGGGTTTACCTTCAGCTCTCTCTCCCCTTCCTGCTCAAGGACCTTCCCGAGCACATCGAAAGAAAACCTTCCGTACACGGTGAGAATCGCATTCATAACTCCGATGACCTCTTCGATTTCAGGTCTTGTGCTAATCGCTCTATCGGAAAGCTTCTCGTACTCCTCTAAAAGATGGCACCAGCTCTTGGCATCAACAGCCAGACGATTCTCCGTCTCTCGAGGTTCCTTCCCCCCGGCTATGCTGTTAACATATATCTGCAGGAAATACACGTGCAATGCTTCCTTTCCCTCGGGCGTTAGGCTGTTCCTAGTTCGTCCAAATGTTTTGTCCACGTCCCGTACCAATTCATCGCAGAAATTCGTCATGCGGACTGCGAGCGCCAGCCCCGCTTCTCTTGCTCCAGGGTCCAAGTCTCCTATCAAAAGGTCTTCGGGCCTGAATTCCCTTGCGCTTTTGGCTTTCTTAAGTGCCTGCGGGTTACGTTCCATGAATAAGGGGAGATAGTTCATGGCATAAGTAAGCGGAGATTCGGTTTTCATCTCCCCCCTGTTCGAGAGCAGGTGAACCGCTTCGTGCCAGGGAGTGTATCTCTCTTCCCAGGCAGGTTTCTCATCGCATCTTGCGAGCAAAATCCTTTCGCCAAGCGCCATTCCCTTTATTTCAAATCCCTCGACCACGTTTGGAGCAATTTCCGTGAGATACATGACCGCGAGCGCCCTCCTTGCCAAAACTGCCGATGCCGTAGCCATATCGGAAACGTTCTCCCTCAGCTGCCGTTCCTCGCGCTCGGAATAAGTGCCGCCTTCCTTTGCTTTTTTCATTATTTTGTTTATCCTAATTTCGATGGCGTTAAGGGCGATTTTCTCAAGTTCCTCCAGCGGCTGGAAAACATCTTCCCGCGAGACCAGTTCTGTGGAATCAAGCAAATAGTCGCGCACTTTCTCCGCCCTTTGACTTTTGGCCCACGAGAGCCCATAAGGCTCCCACTCGACTGAGTTTTGAGTTACTATGTTCGCGAACAGCTCGTAGATGCCAGAAAGATTCTCCCGGCTTTTTCCCTCAATCGCTCCGTTTTCCCGTTTTTTCCCGTATTTTGTTTCAATCCTTTCGACCCACTTCGTTATCACTCGGTTGATTTTGATCAAATCCATCCCAGCGACCAATTCCCCGGTTATAATGAACCTGCTGAACTCCTCCTTGAACGTTGGTTTTTTTCCAAACTCCTCACCCTTTTCAAGTTGCGGAACCTTGCCTAGGACTATTCGCTGAATAAGACTTTCTGGGACCACAACTTTTCTCTGGCTAACTCTAGTCCTTTGAATATTCTTCGCCAAGGGGTCCTCTGCCATAAAGGCTATTATTGGGTTTTTAGGATTTTTAAGACTTCGTGTTTTGTGAAGTGCGGAGCTTGTACGAAATCCTCTTCACTTCCCCGCACTCGCACCTATACTCCATCACCTTATGCCTGGGAACAAGCCTGACTGAAACGTTATAACCCGGAATCAGGGGCGAGTTGCACTTCTTGCAAAAGGAGACCTTGAGCCTCCGGGGCAGGCGAACCAGGTAGCGGGTCCCGATTTTCCTGGCAAGTCCGATATACCTCATGGACCTTTCGGGATGGGTTTTGGCATTCTCATTCGCGAGCCTGAACAGTATGGAAATCCTCTCCCGGGCTATTCTCGTTAGAAAATCCGGCTTTCTCCTCCTGTCAGGTCTTCCCATGCTCATCCTTCCTTATTATCGGCGCAAGCCAGATGTTCGCTTTCGCAACCCTGAACAGCGCAGGCGCGTTTCCCTTCTCGAACATCAGAATCTCGCACTCCCAATCCAGCGCCTCGGCAATTGCCTCAAAGTGTTTCCGGGAGTAGGTGTTTTTTCCATGAGTTACGGTTTCATCTTTGAACTTCAGCTCGCTTTTCTTCACTTCCTTCATCTTCCAGACGTGGAAAAGAATCCTGTCCTTCGAGGTTATCCTTATCACTTCGTCCTCAGAATAGTAAATTTTCCTGATTTTGTTGAGCCTGATTCTCTGCCCGAGCCTCGCCCCGATTCTCCGCCCCAGGTCTTCCAGGCAGAGCTTTTCCTCGAGGAGCTGCCTTTCCCTTTCCGGAGTCCTCCCGCCCCTGAAAATCAAGTCAAAGAGCCGCATTTTAGCACCAGGTAATATATATAGGCGGAAAAAATAAGAATTGAGGCGGTCTGGATAGGGAATTCAGGAAAGGATTCACTGCCGTCGAGTGGGGAGTAATCCTTAAGTAAAAAAGATGGGCCCGGTCGGACTTCGAAAAGTATTCAGTGCCAATGAAAGCTTTTTTACCTTTTTGTTCATTGCCAATGATAAGATTTATATACTCCCTCGCATACTAACTAACTCATGCTCTCCAGGGAACAACTGAAACTGATATTGAGCGAGCAACGGGCGGCGATTCTTAAGAGGGGCCCAGGGATAGAACGAGAAGCGCTTGGAACACTGGGGGAAAAGCTGAAACTGCCCCACGTGGTTGTCCTGAGCGGCCTGCGGAGAAGCGGTAAATCGACGCTCATGAGGCAGGCCATGTGCAGGTACTATTCCGACAGGGATTTCTATTACGTGAGCTTTGAAGACGAACGGCTCGTCGGTTTCGACGCTGCTCGGTTCAACGACATATACGAGGCGCTCGTTGAGCTTTTCGGGGAGCAAAAGACATTTTTCATTGATGAGATACAAAACGTCGACAACTTCGAGACGTTCGTGAGGAGATTCTACGACGCTGGTTTCAAGTTCTTCATAAGCGGGTCAAATGCGAAATTGCTGAGCCGGGAATTGAGCACGAAGCTCACTGGAAGGCATGTTGACATAGTGGTGCGGCCATTCTCCTTTCAGGAATTTCTGTCCCTCAAGAATTTCCATTTTGAAAAAAAGATGCTTTACAAGACCGAAAGCAGGGTGGCGATAAAAAAACTGTTTGGCGAATATTTTGCAAAAGGCGGTATGCCGGAATACCTCATATACGGCGACCCTGAGCTGCTCACGAGGGTTTACAACGACGTTGTGGTAAAGGACATTGCCGTGAGGCACAAGGTCGAGAACTTGGCACAGCTGCGGGACTTCTACAAGTATCTTGTGGCGAATTTCTCGAACAGATTCAGCTTCAATTCACTCAAGAAAATGTTACATTTCGGAAGCGTCAACACGATAAAGTCTTACGTCTCGTATCTAGAGGAAACGTATTTCGTGAGAGTGATAAATAAATTCGACCACAGCCTGAAAAAGCAGCTTGTCAACGATAAGAAATTGTACGTGGTGGATAACTCATTCGTGCCGTTGCTCTCCGCAAAAACAACGAAGGACAGTGGTCGTATGCTGGAAAACCTCGTTTTCAACAAACTTAGCGAGGACTATGACCTTTTTTATTATGGCAACTCTAGGGAATGCGACTTCGTTCTCCTGAAAAACAACGCGCTTCAATTGGCAGTACAAGTCTGCTGGGAACTTACTGAAACGAACAGGGGGCGGGAGCTTGGCGGCCTTGCCGCGTGCATGGCTGAGCTTAAGCTGAAAGACGGGCTTCTGTTGACATACGACCAAGAAGAGGAACTCATTTTTGAGGGAAAAAAGATAAAAATAAAGCCCGTTTGGAAGTGGCTTTTCGAGTAGAAAAAAGTGGGCCCGAGGAGATTTATTCCCGAACCCCATCAGTTTTTCTTTTGGGGTGTTGAGAGACCTTTTCTTTTTCTGAAGGAAAAGTTGTCAACAACTTTTCCTGTATTTGGGCGTCAGCCCAAATCTGAAAAGAAAAGGGATTTCATTGAACTCCTGACCTACAGCTTGCCTAGATACGTTGTATTAGAACGCGTCGTATAAGACTGCCGCTCTAACCTAGCTGAGCTACGGGCCCACCAAGATTAGTTGGGAAATCAAATATTAAAAATGAATCGCTCAGCTGCGGCCGGGTTTTCTACTCTCGAGGTAAGCCGGGTAGGAGTCCGCAGTGGCAATTGCGAGGCCGAATATCGCTATGAGTGCATAGGTCATCTGGAACTCAACACCCGCGAGGACGAGGAACAGGAGCACAGGCAGTAATGCGAGCCAGCCGTATTCGAACATGTTTGATTGGTAGCCCAAGGCCCAGCGTTTCAGCAGCAGAAACAGCGGATACACGAACAGGGCGAGGGCCCACGGGAGCATGAGCGACATGGAATAGACGGACTTGTCCAAAAACGGAGATATGAGGAGCGGGATAAACAGGATGAAGTAAGGAACCGCCCGGTATGGATGTGCGTTTTCCTCCTTTTTCAAGTAATCCCCGGTTAACATACGAAGATATCTTTATTATTCTTAGGCTCGCGCGTTTTCTCTCTTTGCTATTGCTACAAGAAGGTCCAGAAGCTCGATTGTCTTTTCTGTGGTTATTTTGGGATAATCGAAACCGAATCTGCCCTTCGTGTTTATCCAGAGGTACAGTCTGGAGTTTTTAACCTCAATGAACGCAACAGGGTTCTCCGTGCGTTTTAACACTGCAGTCACGTCGTTTCTCTTGCAGAATGATTTCGCCTCTTCAAGACTTTCACTCGCCAAAAAAAGATTTCCGATGTTCTTCCCAGGATGACCGAGAATTTGGAGTAAGGCGCCCGTGGAGTTCCGGAGATTGTCGCCAGAATCACTTAAGTGGCACTGCATCCAGAATGGAAAGTTAACAGCGAGCGAGATTCTGAAGCTGGCATATTTTACGCTCACCAATTGACCTGCCACACGAAAATCTTCGATAAGAACCGGGATTCCCTTGTATGTGGTTGAGAGACTTTCAACCGAATCGCCGTTCAACACAAGCCTTAATGAAGCAGTTAATGCGTCAGTTTCCTCTCTCCTACCGCCGATGGTGGCTTGGAGTTTTTTGAAGACATTGCCGAAAGGTCTTTGGAAGTTTACGTAGATGGCAAAAGCTTTTAGGAGATAAATCACGAGTCCGATTAGCAAAAGACAGAGAAGAGCAGCGAGTAATTGCCCGAGAACATCCATGATTAATAGAGCACTCGATATCTTTATTATTCTTTCAACCCTTCTTTTACCTCATGGACTTGGGAGCAGGCCTTCGAAAAGCTCTTGCGAAGATTACCGGCGCAGCCCTAGTTGACGAGAAAGCAGTCAAGGAACTGGTGAAAGAGCTCCAGCGAGTCCTCATAGCCAACGATGTCGAGGTAAAGCTTGTTTTCGAGCTCTCGAAAAGAATCGAGAAGGAAGCGACTGACAGGAAGCAGATGAAGGGCCTCAACGTCAAGGAGCACGTGGTGAAAGTCGTCTATGACGAGCTGGTCGCATTAATGGGGGAGAAGCATTCCCCGAAAATCCAGAAGCAGAGAATCCTCCTCCTCGGGCTCTACGGCTCGGGAAAGACTACGACTGTCGGAAAGCTCGCCCACTTTTATAAGAAATCTGGCTTGAGCGTAGGTGTTGTCTGCTGCGATGTGGACAGGCCCGCAGCCTACGAGCAGCTGCAGCAGATTGCCGAGGGAGCGAAAGTCAATTTCTACGGGGAGAAGGGAGGCAAGGACGCGAGAAAGATTGCCGAGAGGGCCCTCAAGGAATCAAAGGAGGACGTGCTCATAGTCGACTCCGCAGGCAGGAACGCTTTCAGCGACGAATTGAAGGAGGAGCTCAAGGGCATTGACGGGGCCCTGAAGCCGGACGAGCGGTTCCTGGTTGTGAGCGCGGACATAGGGCAGGTGGCAGGAAGGCAGGCGAAGGAATTCAACTCAGCGGTCCCGGTAACGGGAGTGATAATAACAAAGATGGACGGGAGCGGAAAAGGCGGAGGGGCACTGAGCTCAGTCGGGGCCACTGGAGCGAAGGTCGCATTCATCGGAGTCGGGGAGAAAGTCGGCGACTTCGAGCCATTCGACGCGAAGAAATACGTCGGAAGGCTCCTGGGATTCCCTGATTTGGAAAGCCTAATTGAAAAGGTGAAAGAGGTAAGCGAGCAGGAGAATCTCAAGCCCGAGATGCTCGAGGAAAAGTTCACCATAAAGACATTCTACGAGCAGCTGAGGGCAGCCAAGAAGCTCGGCCCGCTCAAGAGCGTCTTTTCGATGCTCGGCATGGTCGACGTTCCAAAGGAGATGATGGAGCAGAGCGAGCAGAAGCTCAAGGCCTACGAGGTCATAATCGGCTCGATGACCAAGGCGGAGAGGGAGGATGCCGACCTGCTAAGGAAGAACAAAAGCAGGATTGAGCGGATAGCGAAAGGCTCGGGCACCAGGCCCGAAGACGTCCGCGAACTCCTCACCCGCTTCGGGCAGATGGAGAAGATGCTCACCCAGTTCAAGCACAACCGGGGCTTCAGGAAAAAGATGGAGCATTTCATGAAGAAGGGCGGAGGGGCGAACCTTCCCCTAGGCTGATTCTACCAATAGCCGCTGATGAACGAATGGTCTATCCCTATCACATCGAGCTCTGCGCACACTGCCGGGACCCCGAGGAGATTGGAGATGTTCGGCTTGGTCCTCCCGCCGTCTCCCGAGATGAACTCCTTCACATAAGTGCCCGAATCCGTATCGATGATTAGTTGGAAGGTATTCCCGCTAATCCTTTCGCAACTCCTTATTCTCACCGACCTAATCCTCTCGAGGTCCGAGCGCCTGTGGAGAACCCTGTTCGGGGTCTGCTGCTTCAGCTCCATCCTCCTCGGGATTCTTGCGAGCATTTTTTCCGGGAACGGCTCGGCCGTCTGCACGAGAGCGCGATAGGATTTCCCGAGCCTCGCAACCTTGACGATTTCCACCATTCTCGGGGGAACGAATGAAAGCCGGGACAGTTCCACTTTGCCAGAAAGCTCTGAATTAATCGAATTCTCAAGAGGGCCCAGGTCCACGTCCCTCCTCATCGGCTCCTCCAGCTCGATGACAAACGGCCTCCCATCCCCCAGCATCCTTGCGTCTATGTCCTCCCTGCCTGCCCCGTGGAATTTCGAGTTTCTCGCCTTGAAAGCCTTGAGCAGGGGCTTTGAGACGAGGTCCTCGACCGAGGAATACTTGAACAGCGTTCCCCCGCAGAGCTCGCACCCGTTCTTGCAGTCGCAGGGCCACTTCGTCTGGGAGAGGTCCCTTGAGAACTTCCTGTAATGCCCATAAAGAAAGAGGGGCGAGATGGACACCCCCGCTCTGTTCTCCTCGAAATCAAGAAGTATGTTTATATCAGGGGAATCGGGCGAGAACTCCTTCCCAAGCTCCTTCTTGAGTACGCTCGCAAGATCCGAGTTCAATTCCGTCTTCAGGGACAGCGCCCCCGAGACCCCGTTTCTGTCCCAGAGCGCCTCCTCCCCAAGCTCGAATTCCCTGGGAATTTTCGAAGAGACCGAGAAACTCGAGAACCCTATGCCCGAGCACTGGATTTTTGCGAGCTTAATGAGGGATTCTATCCTTTCGAAAATTTTGTTGTGGCAGACCGAGCACTCGCCCCCCGAGGATTTCGTTTTGTTCCTCTCTGCGCACCGCCTGCACAGGCCTTTACTCGAATGAAATCGAGACTTCAACAGTGTCACCGTCCTTCAGCCTTAGCGCCTTCCTTAGATTCACCCTGGAGATTACCTCGAGGACATCGAGCCCGTAGTGGGAGCGGGAGGGCAGAATCGTGAATCCCTTCAGCTTTTTGTTTATGACTGATGGGAAGCATTTTATCGCCCCGAGGAAGCGTCCCTGGTGCTGGAATCCCTCTATGACAACTCCCCTGCGGTCTGCCAGGATCAGCTTCGCTTCCATGTCCTGAATCCTCAGGTTGAGGGTTCCGGGAAACGGCCTGATTCCGAGCTTGTCTTTGAATTGCCTGTTGTATTCCGGGAGCGGGACGTAATACTTCCCCTCCTTCATCCCAGTAATCACAGTTCCCCTTACCTTCAGGCTCTTTCTCGACTCCAGGGCAGCCTCGAGGGTTTCGCAAAGCGCCCTGAGCTCTGCCAGTGATTTGCCCGTGAGCCTCAAACCATTGAGGTCCCGCTCGACAAACCCCTCCAGCTGGGCCCTGATGAGCCACCTTGAGGCAGTCTGCTGGGAGACTCCAAGAAGGGAAGCGAGCTCGCCCGTGGAGACCCGGACGTGCCTCTCATGGGCGCCAGCCTTAAGCAGAGAGAACAGCAGCGGATGGTTCATTCCCATATTTGGGTTATTACCCACCTAAGCGATTTAAACCCTTTCGTAGGGAGTTTCTCCCCAGGAGAGATAGGTTTATGAGATTGGCCGCGCAAGAACAGTATCGCCTGTGACGATATGAACAACCGCTGAGCTATGCTTTGATGAGGCTGACAGAATCTGAGGCAATTATAATTAACAGGTCGTTCGCAAGTTTTTCTTGTTTACATCGGCCGTCTGTCTACCCCGCCGTGTTAACAAGAATATTCTCCTTCCCTCGTTGAGCTCCTGGCCAGTTGGCCTGGCTTTCATGTCGTTCGAAGTTTTTATCCCACAATTAAAAGTCAACTCGGGGCCCTTTTTTAGCCTTCGGCTTTCTGGTCCGGACTTACTGGTCTTAGTGTCAGAACTATCAGGATGCTCAACTGAAGCAGGCATGTGGTCCCACGGGTTGTGTGATACGTCAATTGGGCCCGAAGCAGGTGAAAAAGTCTGCCTTCGCGCTTCTCCGTACTGGGGGCTAGAGGACCCTGGGACACCGTTCGATTTGCCGCCGAACGTGTTTTCGCCATCATTCTTGTGCACGACATCATATCCTATCATGATTGCTTGCGTTGGGAATGATACCCCCACCCATAAGCCATCCCAAAAATTCTTTTGGTCCTCCTGCCCCCGTTCGGAATGTTTGGTCACCTCGTTATAAATCCCCGCAGGGATACCTATACAAATTGTCGAAACAAATGTCGTTAAGGCGTAGAGTGTTGCAGCCCCAGCCAAAACTGCAGCCAACATCTTCGTAGTCGGCATTAACATGTTTAAAAAAAGACCATAAAACTTGTTAAAAGTCCACTTTATTGCTCTAACAATGAAACCTGGTTTTTGATCTTCTGACATGTCCCATATCACCCTATCATTTTCTTTAGACTCTAATTTTATATCCTATGGCTCAATTAGCTCTAGCCTAACCACGCTAACCCCACCATACTTATGCCCTAACCCCTATAAAAAGGTTTCGCTTTTTGTGGAAGTCGAGTTAATATAAAGATTAAGTGACTAACTCCATTCATGAAGCAGGTAATAGTCACGAGAAGCGACCTTAAGCTGGGCAAGGGCAAGCTCGCAGCCCATGTGGCCCACGCCTCGCTCGAGGGTTACAAGAGGGCGAAGGAGAAGGACCCCGGTGCAGTGGAGGAGTGGGAGCGCGAGGGGCAGAGGAAGATAGTGGTCAAGGTGAACACCGAGAAGGAGATGCTCGAGCTTTTCGAGAGGGCGAAGAGAACGGTCCCATGTGCATTGATTAGGGACGCCGGGCTTACGCAGATTGAGCCTGGAACGCTCACATGCATAGCAATCGGGCCTTGGAAGGATGAGGAAGTGGACAAGTTCACGAATGAGCTGAAGCTCCTATGAGCCACATGAATATTTAAAATAACCTGCCAAATACCTTCGATGGAAGCCCCAGAATTCTGGAAAAAGAGAATCGACGACCTTTATTCCGAACTTTCGACATCCTCATTCGGCCTGAGCACGAAGGATGCGAAAGAGAGGCTCGCGAAGCAGGGGCGCAACGAGATTCCGGACAAGGACAAGAAGGAGTGGCTCGACATACTAATCTCCCAAATCAAGAGCCCTTTCCTCCTCATACTCATATTCGCCTCAATAGTTTCCGGCTACCTCGGCCTCTCCTCAATCATGGCCGGGGGCCCATTGGAAGAGATATCGGATACGGCCATAATACTCCTGATTGTAGTCGCCAGCGTTGCTCTCGGCTTCTTCCAGGAATACAAGTCCGAGAAGGTTTTGACAGAGCTCAAGAAATATTTCACCTATCACGCAGTTGTCCTCAGGGACGGCGAGAAGGGGCAGGTGGACTCGAGGGAGCTGGTGCCCGGGGACGTCGTTTTCGTGGGGCTCGGCGACATCGTTCCAGCTGACCTCCGGCTCATCGAGACGAGCGGGATTCTCGCGAACGAGTCTTTGCTGACCGGCGAATCGAGAGAAGTGAGAAAGGACGCGGACGCAAGCCCTGGCTCCGGGGCGAACCCCCAGGACATCGGCAACGGGCTCTTCATGGGCAGCACCGTGGTCGAGGGATACGCGAAATGCCTGGTGATTGCGACAGGGCAGAACACTTTCTTCGGGAAAACTGCGAGCGTCTTCAGCTTGAAGGTCCCGGAGACAGACTTCCAGACAGGCATACGGAAGTTCGGGGACATGGTAATCCGCGTCATAGTGGTCATGACGCTATTGGTGTTCTTCTTCAACATACTGGGCGGGAGGAACTCGATTGCGGACTCGGCGCTCTTCGCCCTCGCGCTTGCCGTCGGAGTTGCCCCCGAGGCCCTTCCCGCAGTCATAACCGTCACGCTCTCAACCGGGAGCATGCACCTTGCGAAGAAGAAGGTCATCACGAAGAAGCTCGCCGCCATAGAGGACCTCGGGAACATGGACGTCCTTTGCACGGACAAGACGGGCACACTGACCGAGGAAAGCCTTAGGATGGACAAATACGTGGACCTGGACAAGAGGGACAGCCACGACGTGTTCCAGTATGCTCTTCTCTGCAACTCCGCAGTCGGGACCGGCAACCACATAAAGGGAAACGCAATCGATGTCGCCATAGCGAAAAGGGGGCATTCCCTCAAGACTGACCTCTCGCACTTCAAGAAAATCCAGGAGATACAGTTCGACTTCAACAGGCGCCGCATGAGCCAGGTCGTGCAGGAGGGCAGGAAGAGATATCTAGTTGTGAAGGGCGCCCCCGAGTCGGTAATTTCCATTTGCACAAAGGTGAGGACAAGCTCGAAGCTTTACAGCATTTCTGAAAAGGAGTCAGAGATCAAGGAGATGATTGCCTGCTACAACCGGGAAGGCCACAGCACCATTGCAATCGCCTACAAGGACATTGACAGCAAGGCCGCCTACTCCAAAGATGACGAGAAAGACATGGTTTTCATCGGCTTCGTGCTCTTCAGCAACCCCCCCAAGCCGACAGTCCGCATGACTCTCGAAAGGCTCAAGAAGCTGAACATACGGCTGAAGGTCCTCACCGGCGACGACCCGCTCGTGACAAAGAAATTGTGCTCGGAGGTCGGGTTCGAGCCGGCTGAAGGGAGAATCGTGCTTGGGAGCGAGCTGCGGGCCATGAATCCTGAGGAATTCTCGGAAGCAGCCCAAAAATTCGATGTCTTTGCGAGAGTGGCGCCGGACCAGAAGCTCGCAATTGTCGAGGCCCTCCGGGCGAAGGGGCATGTGGTGGGATTCATGGGCGACGGGATAAACGACGCGCCCGCCCTGAGGACCGCCGATGTCGGCATTTCCGTCAACACCGCAGCTGACGTCGCCAAGGGGGCTTCCCACATAATCCTTCTCAAGAAGAGCTTGGGGGTAGTCTGCGACGGAGTAGAAGAGGGCAGGAGGATTTTCGGCAACATAACGAAGTACATCCACATGGTGATAAGCGCGAACAACGGGAACATGGCGACCGTGGTCATCTCGTCCATATTCCTTCCTTTCATTCCGATGCTCCCCACCCAGATTCTTCTCAACAACCTCGTAGCGGACCTGCCGATGCTCTCCATTGCCGGCGACAACGTGGACAAGGAATACTCGGAAAGGCCGCGCAAGTGGAACATCGGTTTCATCGTCAAGTTCATGCTCTTCTTCGGGTTCATAAGCACTTTCTTCGACCTTCTCCTAATCGGCATAATGTATTTCGTGCTGCACAGCGGGGCGGGCGCTTTCAGGACGGCTTGGTTCGTGGAGTCGCTTCTCTCGGAGATAATGCTCATATTCTCGCTGAGGACAAGCCTGCCCTTCTTCAGGAGCATGCCTTCGCACCTGCTTGCGCTAAGCTCGGTTGCCGCGGGAATTATCGCCTTGGCGGTGGTTTACGTAGGCCCAATTGCCAACCTCTTCCAGTTCGAGCCCCTGGGGACGGACCTCATCCTAACTATTGCAGGAATCCTCGTGCTCTACTTCATTGCAGCCGAACTGGGGAAGGTAGTTTTCTACAAAAAGATAGCGACTGCAAAAGACGAGTGAAAAAGTGTGCCAAGGGCGGGATTTTCAAGAACCCCGAGTTTCGAAACTCGAGTCGTTTTTCTTCTGGGGCGCGCCCGTTTTTCTTTGGGACGCCACGAGACCTTTCTTTTTTAAAAAGAAAGGGATTGTGTTTGAACCCGCGACTTCCAGATTACACCTGAATGGGTGATGTTAATCATCGCCTTTTGGCTCATCACTCAAAAAGCTAAGCTTATGAGTCTGGCACTCTAAACCAAGCTGAGTTACCTTGGCACGGGGTTATTTAGGGTCGAAAGGTTAAAAATAGTGTCCTTTGCTAATTCTAGTTGGGGGGAATGGCTATGGAAGTTGAGAAAGTTTCTACTGGAATAGACGGTCTCGACGTCATGCTCAAGGGCGGTTTCGAGAAGAACAGCATAGTGCTCATCTCGGGAGACCCGGGTGCTGGAAAGACTACGTTCGGCCTGCAATACCTTTACCACGGGGCGACCAAGCACAAGCAGCCGGGCGTCCTCATCTCTTTCGAAGAGCCCATGGACATGATTTACAAGCATGCGGCCCAGTACGGATGGGACTTGAAGAAGCTCGAGCACGAAAAGAGCTTCAGGATTGTGGATGCGAGGAGCCTTAAGGCCGAGACCTTGTTCCACATCGATGTCGGGATGACGTTCGACACCATAAAGAGCATCGGCGCAAAAAGAGTCGTCATAGACTCGCTCACCGCCTATTCGCTCCTTTTCGAGAACGCCTACAAGCAGAGGATTGCGCTCAGGGAGCTCTTCGAATCCCTCAGAAAGCTCGGCTGCACCACCATCATGATTAATGAGTACAGCAAGCACTACAGCGCCCACCCGCTCATCGATTTCCTTGCTGATGAGCTGATTATGCTCTACAACCGCAGGATAAAGAACAACAGGGTAAGGGGCATCGAAGTCATAAAGGCGAGGGGCATAGACCACGTGGACAAGCCGGCCCCCATCATCTTCGGAAAGAACGGCGTGGAAGTATATCCAGAGAACCCGCTCTTTGACCAGTTCTAAACTGGTTTTCGCATGAAACCAACAGACAAATTTATAGCCGGAGCTGCAGGGCTCGTTATTTGCGTGGCAGTATTCTTTTTCGATGTGGCCACAGGTGGTTCGCCCGCAGGGTTTGCGATAGCACTCTGTTCTGCCATATTCTCCTTCGTCATGGGAATCCTGTTGTTTCTTGACAAACAGAAAAAAGGACTTGTTTTAAGCGCCATAAGCGGGGCAATCGCGATTTTTATGGTTTTACTTTTCTCGGGTATGGTATAATCGTTCGAGCTAAAAACAAGAAATATCGAGTGGAGGGCCATAGCCTGCCTTTTGTTTTCAGCAGCATTCGACTAAGCGGCCCAAAGCCTTGCATCGCACATCCCGCTTCCGGGCGGGTCGTTTCACCTGCGCCTTCCCCGTCTCATTGCTTCATCCTCATCCGGGAAAGGGAGTTCGTTTCTGTTCCCGCCTCGGGCCTTAAACCCAAGGAAGCTTTCGCGATGGGCAGAGCTTCCTCCCGCTTTCACGGGTGACTGCCGGCCCCCCACTCGAAAGGATTGCTCAGCCTGGGTTTAAGAATTTATGGGGCGATTTATAACCGATGAAAAAAGGGGCCCTTTTACTCCTGGCAATGCTTCTCGCCGGCTGCTCCGGAATCTGGCAGCCTGGGGCCGGGCATGGAGGGATAAACCTTAACGCGATTTGCGACAAGCCGTACCCCGGGGACCAGGAAGGAGGACGGGTGGTCGGGGTTTTCAAGTGCGAGGACTACTACCGGCTTGTGTTCGACTCCCCGGGCCATTTCGAATATTACATAACTGCGAAGGAGGAATTCGTGGCCTCTTGCCCAGCCAAGGAGAAGAACTCCGAATGCGAAAGCATGCTCAAGAGCTGTAAGTTCATCAACCTATGCAGGAGCTGATGCCATGGACTCAGGGAATGCCCTCAGAACAGTCGCCGAGCTGATGCTGCTCTCGGCGAAGACTGCCCCGAAAGCCCTCGGAAAAGACGCCCTCGTCGCGAAGATAGCGAGCGATAGCGAGAAGGAGCGGATAGTCGTCGGGATGGAGAGCATAAAGAGGAAGAACTGGGACAGGGATGCCAAAACAGTGGAGAAAGCAGAACTGCTGGTCCTCATAGGGGTAAAACCTTCGGATGCTTCCGAGGCCCTCGAGGGAAGAATCGATGTTTCCGAAATCGAGCCGCAGCTCAAGGGGGAAGTCTGCCCCACTAGACTGATCGACCTTGGGATTGCCGTTGGCTCTGCGGTGAAAACCGCCTCGCTCCACAACGTTGACAACCGGGTGATGTGGAGGGCAGGGGTCATCGCCGCATCGCTGGGAATTCTTCAGGGGGCGGTCGTTCTCGCGATTCCGCTCTCAGCTACTGAGAAATCGATATTCTTCGACAGGTGAGGCATTGGTTTTGAAAATCGGGTTAATCGGCTGCGGTGCAATCGGAGCAATAATCGGGATAGCGGTTAAAGGGGGGAAGGGCGGAGACGCTAAAATAGCCTCAGTCTTCGACCTGGACTCAGGCAAGGCAAGCGCCCTCTCCGGAAAAATCGGGGCGCCTGTTGCAAAGAACATTCAAGAGCTAACCCTAAAAAGCGACCTCGTGATTGAATGCGCTTCCCAGGCCGCGGTAAGGGAGCACGGCCCGAAAGTTGCGGGGAAAAAGGACCTGATGATTCTGAGCATAGGGGCGCTCCTGGACAGGAAACTGCTTGACGAGCTCCTCTCAAAAGCGAAAAAAGGAAAGAAGAGACTCTACGCCCCCTCCGGGGCGATTTGCGGGCTCGATGGGCTGAAAGGGGCGGGAGTTGGGAAAATCGATTCAGTCCAACTGACCACCACCAAGCCGCCGAAAAGCCTTGGCCTCGAAATTTCCGAGAAAAAGGTCATTTTCTCAGGAACTCCGGAGGAAGCGGTCACGAAATTCCCGGCCAACATAAATGTCGCCGCAGCCCTCAGGCTGACTGCAGGCAAGGTCCCTGTGAAAGTCGAAATCATCGCCGACCCAGAAGCAAAACTGAACAAGCACGAAATTCTCGTGAAGGGCGAGTTCGGCGAGCTTCTCACCAGGACCGAGAACCTCCCTTCGAAAGACAATCCCAAGACGAGCGCCCTCGCAGCCATGTCCGCAGTGGCAACGATAAAGAGAATGACCGAGACTCTCGTGGTCGGGACCTGAAGTAATACTATAGAAAAAAAGACGTGGACCCGAGGGGAATTTCAAGTCCCAAACCGTTTTTCTTTTGGGACACGTCCATTTTTTCTTTGGACGCCACGAGACCTTTCTTTTTCTTAAAAAGAAAGGGATTGTGTTTTGAACCCCTGGCCTTCCGCATTTTGGAAACCTAAAAGTGTTTGCGCCAAGCGGACGCGCTACCGCTGCGCTACGGGCCCACGAGTTAATATTCTAGAAGCTGGGGGATATAAACACTACGTTGTCCCCGCGCACCAGCATGGTTCCTAGCTTCCTTTTGCTCTCGCCGTTCTCCAGCTGCTCGGCGTTCTCGAGCACAAGGTTCATGTGCACGTCGTAGGAAGCCATCTTGCCCCTAACCTCTACGCCGCCCTTCAGCCTTATCAGAACGCTGTTGTTCAGGGCGCCGTTCAATATGTCGAATGGTCTCTTCTCGCTCATCTTTTCACCTCAAAAAACTAAAAGACGGCATTCCTTAGCCGGATAGAATTTATAAGGCTTTCGACGGGACTCCAGGGGAAGGGCAGTGCCATGCCCCCAAAAATCCGGTTATTGCAAAAGTATTTAAATATTAACTTTTTATTAATAATCAATGAAAATTACAACAAGCCTAAAAGGATACATTGACGAAGGAAAGCTCGTCGACTTCGGGGTTCTGAATAGCCTGGGGCTCACCTCGGAGAATTCCCTTCGGGTGACCCTGGCGAGGCTTGTGAAAAAGGGAGAAATCTACAGCCCGCTGAAAGGGCTTTATGCATCCAAGGGGGCCGACCCGTTCTGGGCAGCCACGGCAATCTTCCCGGGGTACATCTCGCTCACTTCCGCGCTCTATCTCCGCCACCTCAGCGACGAATACCCGTTCACAATTTTCGTCGGCTCCGAGAAGAGAAAAAAACTGAAAATGGGAAACTGCGAGATTCATTATTTCGTGGCTAAAAGTTACGGGGGACTGGAACGTGGCCAATACCCGGTCGCTTCAGTTGAAAAGGCGATTTATGACTCCCTCTTGCATCCGGAACTGGTCGGCTACCCGAAAATCACAAAAGCCCTGCACTTCGCGCCGGTAACAGCAAGGAAATTCATCTCCCTGTGCAGGAATGAGCGAAATGCGTTCTTCCAGAGGCTCGGCTACCTTCTCTCAATCCTCCCGGGGCTGGACAAGGAAAAAGAGAATCTGTTGAAATACTGCAGAAAAAGAACGAAGGCGAACGTTTATCTGCAAGGGCGGAAAACCGGGAAATACGTCCCGGAGTGGAAAATAATCGACAATCTGGGAAAGGAGGTGCTCCTCTCATGGTGGGAACAATAGCGTTTGGGGAAAACGACCTGAAAGCCTATGCGGCGAAGGCAGGCCTCGGGCTGCAATTCATAGTGAAAGAGGCCTTTCTTTTCGAACTGATGGAACTCCTAGGCGAGCACGAATTCGTTTTGAAAGGCGGGACTGCGATAAACAAGGGGTATCTGGAAGGCCATCAGAGATTCTCTGAGGACCTCGATTATGACACCGAACTTGGGAAGGAGGGCGTCAGAAAGGCCCTCGCAGGACTCGGCTGGAAGATAGGAAAGGAATTTTTCACGAGAAATTCGCTCGGCTTCCTCTTCGAGTATAGCTTTGGCGGAGTGAAGGACGCTGTGAAAGCCGAGTTTTCTTTCGGGATAAACGGGGCCGCTGAAAGGAGAAAGGCGGTTTCGGATTTCCTTCCAGTTTCAAAAAGGGTCGAGATGTATGTTTTTCCGGAGCTCAACCGCCAGAAGGAACTCGCCTTTGGGCAAAGGAAGGAGTGGAAGGACCTCTATGACCTTTATTGGATGCAGGAGCTTTACCCCAAGGAATTCAAAATACGGGGCAGGAAGGCGTTTCAGGAAGCAATCTCCTCAATGAGCATCCAAAAAACCGCGAATGCTTACATACCGCGGGCAAAGAGACTAAATTGGGAAGAAGTCAGGGAATACATGTCAAGCAAATGGCCGAACAAATAAGACGCCCTTGAGAGAGGGCAGGCACCCGTCTTGAAGCCCCAAAATTTAATGCAGAATTGAGCACATTCATACTCAACTAGAATCTGGGCCTGAACGCGCCCCTAGTTCTGGTGGTGAGGGTATCATCCTCGCTTCCAGTCAAAATTTTCCTGATTTTTGCCAGAGAAGCCCCGCTTAGACTGTTTCTAGCCTCATCGTCATAGTTGTCCTCTATCGCATGCATAATCTCGCCTTTATGCTCGCTCAGGCCGGATTCGGACAGAAACTTTTCAACTTTTCCCGCGTCCATCTCAAGTCCGGTCAGGCTTACTATGTCGTGCACATCTTTCCACAGTTTGGAGCGGTAATATGTCGTGTCAATTCCCGTTCGGAGTTCGATGTTCCGCCCGAAAACCGCGCCCAACTTGTAAGCCATCAGTAGTTCTATGGTTGGTATGTACATTGTTGAATTCTCGATTTTGTGCTCGACGTTGTGCTTCATCGTCCAGCTCCATGGCAATCTTGCTTTCTTACCTTCAAAGATGATGGTTCGCTTTGAGGATACGGCGTCAATGAGTATGTCAACTTTCTGTTTTCCAGTATCAACGACCTTCACGAATTCAGAATCAAAGCCAAAATGGCCCCTTCGCCTTTCTCCATATCCGTGGCTTGAAAAGTATGCAAAGAGAGTTTGGTCCATCGCTTTGCTTTCCATAAAAACAACGTCAATGTCTTTCGAACCCAACCCCCCAGTGTAACAGTAAACGGCCCAGCCGCCCACGATTACTGGATGGTTGCCAACATGTTTGTTGTACCATCCGGCGAACTCCCCCAATTCCCTCAAGCTCAGGTCCGTTATCGAGTTGTCGTAAATCTCTTTCATTCAAGCCCACTCCTTTTTTATCAGCATTTCCGCGGCATAAGTCTTGTTGGCGCAGAAGAGGTCTATTATGGTTCTCGTCTTGCTCGTTATCAGCTGACCATTTTTTTTGATCTTGTCGTTTCCGTTCAAATCATCTTCATAAAGAACGACATGTGTAAAGCCTTTCGGTGCGTTTTTCAGTTCTTCGAGCAGTTTCTCATCTTTCGAGTAAACACAGATTGCCGGGTCTCGGTAATAGCTGTCGTAATGCGAAAGCGCGCTGGTCAAGCACAAGGTTCCGTTTCCCTTTATCATTGCGAGGATATCCTCTGCTTTAAGGCTAACGTCGAAAGAGGCGTATGGCTTCATCGTCCTGTATAGCGGGAAGAGATTGAATATCGCTGCCGGCGTTATGAGTTCGTAATTGCCCTGGCGCTTTGCCACGTACCCATGGGCCACGAGCCAGTTCACCACTTTATTGACCAGGCTAAACGTTACGTTCTCTTTCTTGCTTATCCCGTATTGGGTGAACTTTTTCGCTTCCAGTATCGCCCGAACGATTTTGTAAGTCTCCCTGCTTGTTACTTTCATATATATCACTTTTTAGTGATATTATCTATAAATAGAGATATATTTAAACCCATGGTTTCTTTTTCCTGCCAGTAGGCCTCGGCTGCAATATAAAACGCCCCAGGGTTGCACGTTATGAAAGAGGTAACGCCCCAGGGAGAACTAGCGCTTTTCTATCAAACCTGCGATTTCGTCAACATCGTCCGCGAAATGGATGAGATTGAGGTCCCTGATGTCATGAATGAAGAAGTCTTTTTTCAGAGGGTTTTTGCTAAGCCAGTCCAAGAGGCCATTCCAATATTTCTTGTTTACGCAGATAATGGGGACAGTGTCAACGATTCCCGTTTGCATGAGAACTGCAAATTCGAACAGCTCGTTCAGGGTTCCATACCCTCCCGGATAGAATATGAGCGCGTCGCTTTTTATCGACATCACAAACCTCCTGACAAAAAGAAAGTGGAATGAAAGCTCTTCCGTGAAAATGGGGTCCGTAACCCTCTCTCCCTTCAGCAGTTCGGCCCTCAGCCCGATTGAGGGCGCCCCCGCCTCGGTGGCCCCGGAATTTGCCGCATGCATTACTCCCGGCCCCCCGCCGCTGAGAATCGCATAGCCCCGTTTGCCGAGCTGGAAGGCCACATTCTTGCAATGCTCGTAATATGGGCTTTTCGCCGAGACCCGGTGAGAACCGAAAAAGGCAATTATCTTCTTGTCGTTTTTGTTAAGAAGAGCCAATCCATGGTTTATCTCATCGCGAACCTGGTTGACAGTCCATTCAGTGTTTTCGTAGTACTCCTTATTCTTGTGAAACTTATCCATGCTCCCACACACGGTTTACCTTCTCTTCTCCACAATCACGACATCGGCAGTATTCCTCAGCGCAGCAGAGAATCCCGGCTCAGCCCCGACGAGAACGGTCTCCTTCCCCAGCTCCTTCGCCTTTATTATCACGGGCCTGAAGTCGATGTCCCTGGTCATGAGCGCGATTATCTGAATCCTCGGGTTGAAGACCTGCTGCATGGCATCAACGGCCATGGTCACATCCACATCCCCAGTAGTAATGATGGGCTCGTACCCCTGGTTCGTGACAGCCTCAATCAGCTTGTCCGATGCATACTGGTCCAGGTAAACCCTGCAGACCTTTATGTTCCCGTATTTCTCAATCTTCCTTTTAACTTCGGAAAGGTCGATATTGATGTCCTTCCTGATGACATTCGGGCCGTCCACGAAGAACGCGACGTTCCGTGCAGTCTTGGCTTTGAAAGCAGCCATAATCTCTTCTATGACCATTCAATCGACTCCGTAAAATTTCAATGCGTTTTCCGAGGTTCTCTTTACCACTTCTTCGAGCTCGACTCCCTTCTCGCTAGCAATCATCTTCGCCGAGTCTAGCGCCGAAAGCGGGGTCTTTCCCAAATAGGGTGCATCGCTCTCCAGCAGTAAATAATCTAGCTCCAGGGCTTTAATTACCTTTCTCCTCTGCTTTGAGTTGCCCGGTGGAACAGTGGCCGAGTATCCGAGTTCCCCAGCCCTCTTCGCCTCTTCACCGTTCCCTGAGAAGCAGTGTAACAGGACTCTCCCGGAAAACTTTCTTTCCAAAACATCGAGAACCTCGCTCTCAGCATCCCGGGAATGTATCACCACGGGCAGGCCCAGCTCGTGTGCAAGCTCGAGCTGTCTCTCGAACCAGATTTTTTGGTTTCCCAGCTGTGCTTCAGTTTTCCCCCAGTGCTTGTCAAGGCCTATCTCACCCACGGCCGCGATTCCCTTCAGTTCCCTCAGCCAGCCGAGCCCGACCTCAGGTTTATCCATGGCTCTCTGGGGCGACTCCCCCGCCACGGCGTAGACAAAACCCGGATTGGCTTCGGCAATCCCAATACCAGAAATACTGCTTTCCTTGGAATAGCCGCAGGTGAACACCGCCCCAAGTTTTTCCCTGCAGGCCGACAGGCAGTTCTCGAGCCCGGGAATGTCGGTCAGGTGGCAATGGGAATCGACGGGGAGCAGGTTATTCCGTTCAAGCATGAGTTTTGAGTATGACGAAGGGGTTAAAAATCTTTTTCGGATAAACCTTTCGTCAATTTTCGTTAATTTTAAGGTGGTTTGCAATGGAAAAGATGTTTGCGTCAGCCAAGGAGCTGAAAATCGGTAAATACGTGCTGATAGACGACATCCCATGCAAGGTCGTTGGAATCGAGTCCTCTTCTCCGGGGAAGCACGGGGCAGCCAAGATGAGGGTCACTGCCATAGGCGTGTTCAGCGGGCACAAGAAGACGCTCCTGACCCCCTCCGATGGGGACATCGAGATACCGATAATCGAGAGAAAAGCTGGGCAGGTGATGTCCTTGAACGGCAACATCGCGCAGCTCATGGATTCAGCGACCTATGAAATGTTCGAGCTCGAGGTTCCGCCGGAGCTTACCTCCGAAGTCCAGCCAGGGAAGGAAGTCGAGTATATGGAAGCGATGGGAAAGAAAATGATGATGAGGGTGAGGTAGTTTTCATGGAATTGAACATAGCGAAGAGAACCGAGAACAAGCTTTTGAACCGGACCGAGATAGAGTTCTCGGCAAGCTCCGAGGGCGCGACCCCGAGCAGAAAGGACGTCCGATCCGCAATTCAGGGCAGCCTTAAGGTCGATGAGGACCTGATAGTAATCGACAGGATAGACAACCAGTACGGGACCACGAACGTCACCGGAAGGGCGCTCGTCTACAGCGACAAGGACAGCCTGAAGCTCGCCGCCCAATACAAGATACGCAGGGACAAGGGCGAGAAAGGCAAGGCGAAAGAGGGCGGTGCGAAGAAAGAAGCGCCTGCCGAGAAGAAATAGAGGTGTGACGATGGCTGACGAAAAGAAGGCTCCTGCGAAGAAAAAGAAAGTCATAAAGCCTTACCAGAAGAAGAGAGCATGCCCAAAGTGCGGGCCGGGCATCTCGCTTGCGGAGCACAAGGACAGGCGCTCCTGCGGCAAATGCGGCTACTCAGAGAAGAAGTAGGGCTGGGCAAATGGCCTTTGTGAGCGATAATCCTGCGGCAAACCCGTTTGTTAAACGCAGGCCCTTTGATTTTTCCCCTTTTTTCGGCGCTCTTGCTCTGTCCTCATTCCTCATTTTTGCTTCGGGCATCCTCCTAAGATTCTCGAACATAGCCGTGCTCTCTTCAGTTGACTGGTCTTTCGCGTTCCTATCCCTTGCAGCAGGGGAGCTTTTTTTCAGGGGATGGCTTGCTAAAAAAACCGGGCTTCTCAAGTCCATGCTCGCCTTTTTAGTCATTTTCTCCCTGCTTTACCTCCCGCTCCTATTCTCCAACCCAGTGGAGCTTTTAGTCTTCCTCCTCATCTACGGGGCCGGGATGTCGGTCCTTAGGATGCGCGAGGACGAATGGACGTGCGCTTTCGCGGCAATCCTCTACTGCGCGTTAACAATGGCCTATTTCGAAGTGAGCTACGTCTCCTATGCATACATCCAGCTCTTCCTAATCTCCCTCCCGCTCTACCTGAGCCTAAGGTGGCGCGGCTTCCGGAGCGCCATGGCGCAGTTTGGGATAAGGAGAGAGGGGCTGTTCAGGAACATCGGAATCGGGGCAGCAGCCACCGTTCTCTTACTCATTGCGTTTGAAGGGCTCCTGCTCGTCTTTCAGGCGCTCGGCTTGAACGACATGCAGAACATAACCCAGACCTCCGAGAGCTTCCCGCAATTCGTCGTGGTCATGTCCTTTACGCTCACCCCGGTTGCAGAGGAGCTGTTCTTCAGGGGCCTGCTCTTCCCCTTTGCAGGGGCTTTCCTTTCCAGCGCGGTATTTTCGATATCCCACTACCAGTATGGCTCAGTAGTAGAACTCGTGGTGGCATTCCTCATAGGCTACTCCTATTGCTGGCTCTACAAGAAGACCGGCTCGCTGATTCCAGCCATGGTTTCGCATGCTCTTTTCAACTTGCTGTTTTTCCTCTCAACTGGAAGGTTGTAATCCGCAACAAAAGCAAAAGGCGGCTCGTTCGGCTCGGGGCGAGCATTTCGAAATGCCCGGGTTCTCGGGAGTCCGGGAAGGTTATAAATAATCCCAGCATAAAAAGAGCTGATTCCATGATTGCCCTAGGCATTGAATCAACTGCCCACACCCTCGGGATTGGGATTTTCGATGGCGAGCGGATGCTCTCCAACGAGAAGAAGATGTACCTCCCGAAGTTCACGGGCATCCACCCGAGGAAAGCCGCCGAGCAGCACGCGAACGAATTCCAGGGGCTTCTTGCAGGTGCGATTGAGAAGGCAGAAATAAAGCCGGGCGACATCGACCTGGTCGGATTCGCCCAGGGCCCCGGGCTCGGGGCGTGCCTGAAAGTGGGGGTTGTGGGCGCGAAATCCCTCGCATCAATGCTCGACAGGCCGATTCTCGGGGTGAACCACTGCATCGCCCACATAGAGATTTCGAAATTATACACGGGAACCAGCGATCCTTTGGTCGTTTATGTGAGCGGGGGGAACACCCAGATTATCATCAAGGGAACTGACCGAAGATACCGCGTCCTCGGCGAAACCCTGGACATAGGGCTAGGGAACCTCATCGATGTCTTTGGGAGGGACATGGGGCTCGAGAGGGCCCATGGCGGAGTCATAGAAAAGATGGCTCTCGGCGGAAAATACATCGAGCTTCCCTATGTGGTAAAAGGAATGGACCTCTCTTTCACAGGGCTGCAGACCGAGGCCCGAAAGAAGCTCAAGACCAACTCTCAGCAGGACATGTGCTACTCCCTGCAGGAAACCTCGTTCTCAATGCTGACAGAGGCAAGCGAGAGGGCCCTCGCGCTCACCAAGAAGAAGGAGCTTATCCTCTGCGGGGGAGTGGCCCAGAACAAGAGGCTGCAGGAGATGCTTGGGCTGATGGCGCAGGAGCACGGGGCCAGGTTCGGAGTCGCCCCAAACGAGTTCAACGCAGACAACGGGGCGATGATTGCCTACACCGCCATTTATCTTTACGGGCTGGGCCACAGGATGAAGCTCTCCGAAGCCAGGGCAATACAGAAATTCAGGACAGACCAGGTAAAAATCTAGTTCAGCTCGTATATTGCAATGGAAGGCGGGGTGCTCTCTGTCTGATTCAGCGGGTAAATCATCCGGAATCCACCCAGCTTCCCCAGGTTCCAACCGGAGTAGAAAACCGAGTCATAAGGGCTTCCCACTTTCTCCACATCGTCCTCTTCATAAAGGAAGACATAGGCAGTGGTCAAGAACCCGCCCCTTACGGTGTTTATCACAAAAAAGCTTACATTCATCGGGTTTTTCATTTCCTTGTCAAAGACTTCCGCCTTTGCATAAATCTGGGTGGGTATGCAGTAGGTTTTACTCTTGCTCGTTATGACCCTGGCGTGCGTGGGCTCGTCACCAGGGCAATAATCTGAGATTGAAATCCTCCCCGGGTCGGTAAACAGCTCAAACTCGAGCTCCCTTTCGCATTCAGACCTTTCCTCGGGCAAGGCCGAAAAATGCTCCTTGCTTTCTCCGACCTTAAGGCAGGATAGATAGCTGATTGCAGGCCATTTCGAGACCAACTCCTGGTCGAGAAGCAGGTATTCCGCCCTTCGCTTTCCCGCTTCCTCAAATCCTGCATACTGTTTCAGGGACTCGGTGTCATTCCCAGCCAAAAGATACGCGAAGTCCCTTATCATATCCTGTTGGGCAAGGTCATTTCTCAAAACCGCCTTTCGCTCTCCGATATAATTTATCCAGTGGCCGTAGTCCCACCAGGCGAGGAATGCCCCGTCCTTGTCCGTGTTCTCCCTCATCCACTTCAGGGTCTCCAGCCAGTTCCCGGGTATCTTGTTGCAGAATACTTTCTGCGAGATTATGCTGTCCGGGGAAAGGGCGCTGCATTTCTCCCCAAATTCATCCGGGGAGGCGAAGAGGAAGGGGGATAGGTCATAGGCGACTGAAACGGACTGGTAAAAGACCAATACACCAGCGAGAATAGCAATCACATAACCTGCAATGGAAAACATCCCAAGCGCATTCTTCTCCTTCTCGGTTTCCGTTTTCATCTCCCCGGCAAGCTTGTAGATGCTGCCCACGCAGAATGTAAGCGCTATGGCCGCCATCACCCCGAGGTAGGTTACGAACTTGAGGTCAGAAGAGAAGAGCAGGTAAAGGGGCAGGACCATTATGGCGAGCAAAATCGCGCTCTCCGCGCCCCGGTAGGCAAAATCAAAAGCCACGAGCAGGAGAAAAATAACAATCACAAAGTCGATTATTTTAACATCAAAGATTCCCGCGCCAACGGGCCCGAGTGCAAGGACATACTCGCTCGGGCTTATGGCCTGCTGCTCGGCAATTGTTGAGAAGAGGCTCGTAGTGCCAAGGACGCTTTCCACATAGCCGGTTGCAATCGCGCCAAGGGGCGAAAGGAAAGCCACCACCAGCACTATGACCAGCCCCATGGCCGCAGTCAGGATGTTCTGCCTGCTGATGCTTGGGGCAAAACCCCTCAGCCCCAGAAGCACGCCCAAATAGGCAACGACTCCCCCGAGAATCACAACTGGAGTCAGCGCCCCTTCCCTGTACATATACTGGTTGTAAGCCAGCAGCGAAAGGATTCCGACCCCGGCAATCGCGCCGTTGTAAATGAAAAAATTCCTATCGAGCTTTTTCGTGAACAGCAGCACGGTCCCCTGGAAAGCTATGAATGCCCCGAGCACCCAATAAACGAAAATATCCGCCTTGGAGCCCAGTGCCACTCCCAGCATCAAAATTGCCGCAAGAGCAGCATACTCCCACCTGCCCTCCTTGTTCAAGAGCACATAGGACGTAAAGAACGAGAGCATGGCCAATATGGCCCAGGGGACCTGCTCAGGGCCCCAGGCAACTGCCACGATGGTTATGGGCAGTAGCGTTCCCTGAAGGGCGCCGAATAAGCCGAACCAGTCCCCCACATACCTGGAGAGAAGGATGAAAAGCATGAGGCACACGATGGCGCCGAAGAGGGACGAGTAAATATTTGCAATGTTCAGGAGAAAGAGGTGGTCAAACTCCCCGGGCCCCCCGCTCAGCGCATACCAGCTCGCGAGCATATACTGCATGAGCGGCCTCTCCCTGTGGGAAGCAATTTTCGGGAACCAGGCGAGGTCGTCCGATATGGGGACCGAGCCATCGGTCAGTATGAACTTGGCGGTTACGAGATATGAATAAGGGTCAGGGCTGTGGAAATAGGGGTTCTCCACGAACCCGGTTATCCTAACCCAGTAAGCGAAGATAAAAATTACGAGCAGGGAGAGCATGACGAGGTTTTCCCTGTTCTTGAACAGGTCGATTTTCCCGGAAATCTCATCCAGGTCCAAGGAGAATGAAAATCCGCCTTTGGGAACCCCTTCCCTGAAGATGAGCGCCAGGCCGATGAGCGAAAGCACGGCGATGTTCGCGACCACGAGACCTGTTGAAAACCCGATTCCCACGAAGGACTCAAAGAAAAGCATGGCCGGGGGAACGAAGAAACCCACTACAAGCCCGAAAATCCCTATCTCGAAAAGCCTGAGCGAGGTTTTCCTGAGAAGCGGATAGGCTAAGAGAAATCCCGGAACAAAGGAGGAAAACAGTGCGACCAAAGTCGCCCAAAGGAAATTGAACTCAGCCAAGCTCCCACCAGAAGATGCTAGTGTCTGGAGATAAAAGATTTTTAATCCCTTTCTTTCGATACTACTCTTATGCTCTTTGATACCTACTGGAGCCATCGGGAGCTCATCTGGAGCCTGGTAAAGACCAACCTGAAACTCCGCTACCGGAATTCAGCCCTCGGCTTCCTCTGGTCACTGCTGAACCCGCTGGCAATGTCCCTCGTCCTAATCTTCGTCTTCATCCATGTTTTCAAGTTCCAGATAGCCAACTACCCTGCTTACCTTCTCACCGGGGTAATAACCTGGCGCTTCTTTGCTTCAACCAACTATTCGCTCCAATCGATTCGCATGTACGCCCACGTCATAAAGAAAATCTACATCCCGCGGGAGATACTAGTTTTCAGCTGCTGCGTTTTCTCATTAATAGTCTCGCTCCTCGAGTTCGCAGTTCTTTTGGTCCTCCTCCTGTTCCTGGGCACGAACTTCAGCCCTTACATACTCCTGCTCCCGGTCCTCCTCTTGGTTCTTTTCCTCATGGTCTACGGAGTCTCCCTTGCCCTTTCCGCCCTTTCAGTCTATTACCGCGACATCGAGCACATCTGGGAGATTCTGCTCCAGGTGGGCTTCTACTCCGCCCCCATAATCTACCCAGGCCAAATCCTCCCCCCGCAATACTACAACATACTCCTCATCAACCCCATGAGCCATTTCGTCATCCCGATTCGGGAGGTTCTCATCTACTCTGAGCTCCCAAGACTGGGTTCAATCATCGGGATGCTCGGGTTTACCTTAGTTGCCTTGGTTGCCGGGTACTTCATATTCAAGAAATACGAGCCAGGTTTCGGTGAAGAGCTATGAGCGACATCGCAATTGAAGTGAAAAACCTCACAAAAGAGTTCAAGATTCCCCACAAAAAAGTGGACACGGTTTTCGAGAGGCTGGCCTCCTCCCTGTCAGGCAACCGCCATTCCTACGAGCGCTTCCTCGCTTTGGACAACGTGAGCTTCGTAGTCAGGAGGGGCGAATCACTCGGGGTAATCGGGAGGAACGGCTCCGGGAAGAGCACCCTGCTCAAGCTGATAGCTCGCATCATAAACCCGACGAGCGGAACTGTCACCACAAACGGCTCCGTCATGCCTTTCATAGAGCTTGGAGTGGGGTTCCAGTACGACATCACGGCGCGCGAGAACGTCTTCCTCTACGGGGCAATTATGGGCCTCAAGCAGAAGGAAATTGAGGAGCGCTACAAGGAGCTGGTGGAATTCTCAGAGCTTGAGAACTTCATGGACATGAAGCTGAAGGATTTCTCCTCGGGAATGGTGGCAAGGCTCGCTTTTTCAACAGCGATAATGGCCGACCCGGACATACTCCTGATAGACGAGGTCCTCGCAGTTGGAGACATAGACTTCAGGAAGAAATGTTTCGAGAAGATGAACGAGTACAAGCGGAAGGGGAAGACCATCGTGCTGGTTTCCCATGACCTGAACATGATTGAGGAAATCTGTTCTTCATCAATTTTCCTAGAAAACGGAAGGATGCTCGACATCGGCAAGACCGAAAAGGTCGTGAACTCATACGTCGAGAAACTCGCAGATAAGAAGGAGAAAGAGCTCTTGAAGGAGAACACGCAGCAAGCACAAGAAGCAATCAAAACTGACTCGACTCCCACCAGATGGGGGACAGGAGAGATTGCGGTGTCTAGTGCGAAGCTTTTTGATGACAAAGGAAACGAAAGATACCTCTTCACCAAAGGCGAACCAGCCTTTGTCGTAATAGAATACAACTCATCGATAAAGGATGATAAGGCTTTTGCCTGGATTCAAATACGCAGGTTGAAGGACGATATCCTCGTTTACGGATGCAACACTCACGCATGTAACGTCCCGGGCCAGGGCATCAACATAAATGTTACGGCAGGTGAGAACGGCAGGGTCAAGCTCGAACTCAAGGCCATGGATTTAGCGGAAGGAGAATACTACCTGGGCGCGGGATTCGCGCAGCAGAACAAAATCGAGGCGAACACGAAGGTTTATGACTTCATAAGCAAAGCATTCACATTCGGAATAAAAAAGAGCACGAACCAGATGCCCGACGTAGGCGTTGTTCATCTTAAGTTTTCCTGGACTAAGCTTTGAGCAGTTTCAAAGAACGTTCTGGTGAGTCATTGGACACTAAGGAGTTTTATGACGAATTAATATATGGGGAAGAAGCCCCGACAGTAGAACTAGGTACCAGAATGATTAATTATTTGGGGATAGACGAAAAAGAACTGAAAGAAAAAAAAGTCCTGGAAATCGGCGTGGGGAGAGGCAACTGGTCCCTTGCCTTGGATAAATTTTCAGGAGAATACTTCGGCCTGGATTTATCCACCAAGACTATCGAAAATCTCAAAAATAAAGTTAATGGCACCCTGTTAGTTGGAGATATCACTAACCTGCCTTTCGATTCTGAGTCGTTTGATTATGTTTTTTGCATAGGTGTTCTCCCGGTTGTGAAAGACCAAGAAAAAGCATTCAATGAAATAACACGCGTAACTAAAAAAGACGGAATGATATGTTTATTTCTATACGGAAGAGTTCATCCGCGTAATTTATTCCGGTGGATAGTTTTTCAGCTTTTTAAAAACAAAGAATGGAAAGAAAAGCTAAAAATATGCCGAATCATAAAACGAACAGAGCGTTTTAAGATTCCTGGTTTTATATCTTTTCACGGATACACCGAGAACATGCTCATGGACTGGTATTTTGCCCCGGTTCAGCGCAAGCATACGTTTCCCGAGATTAAATCTTGGTGCGACAAGGCCGGAACAAAAAAACCGAAATTCATCGCCAATCCAATGGGCCCCGGCACGGATGTTTATAAAAAACTTGGTGAATTGCCGCTATTGGGGCATTTTCTTTCTCCAGATTTCTATGTCCTGATTCGAAAGTAAGTTTAAAAGTATTATCAGAGTTCTGTATTGCATGCGAATAATCGGGCTCACTCACCTAGAACCATTTACTGGCTTTGCCCATGACGCCAGCGTTTCGCTCCTTTCCGACAAGTCCGTGGAGGCTGCCGTAGCCGAAGAGCGATTCACCAAAGTTAAGCACTATGCCGGCTATCCTGCTTGTAGTTTGAATTATCTATCAAAGGAATTCGAGGCCACTCTAGACAATTGTGACGGGGTCGCTCTGCCCTGGCCCCCTCATCCAACCTACAAATACATGCTTACCAACAGCCTGAACCCGACAATCTCCCTGCAAAAGCTTTCAAAATGCGGCCACGTCCCTAAAAACATTTATCAAGTCGACCACCACACTGCCCATGCAGCCACGGCTTTCAGATGTTCAGGTTGGAAAGACGCGGCTGTAGTGTCGATCGACGGAGGGGGGCTTGACTCGGGCATTCTCTCTTCCGGAGCCATATTCACCGCAAGAAACCATAAACTCGAGCGCATCGCCCTTTTTGAGTCAGAAAAAGCGAATCTCGGGATATTCTACGGCGCAGTCACCGAATCCCTTGGGTGGAAATATGCTGACGGAGAAGGAAAGACGATGGGCCTTGCTTGTTTTGGGGATCCAAAACCAGCTTACGAGCACATAAAGTCAATTGCACCGTATGCTGAGGGCACGGAGTTGAAGTCTAACGTTGAACCCCCTGCCTGCTACGTGAACATAGTGAACGGTCGTTTCTGCGTGGAATTCTTCAACGAGACTTACAAAAAAATAGAAATGGCAGTTGGTAAGCACGGGAAGGAAAACGTGGCTGCAGCGACTCAGAGAGTTTTTGAGGAAGTCATTACAGAGCTGGTCACGAATGCAGTCGATGCGACCGGCCAAAAAAACGTCTGCCTTTCCGGCGGGGTGTTCCTGAACATAAAGGTCAACATGAGGCTCAGGGAGGCGCTTCCGGAATGCCGCTTCTACATACCCCCGAATCCAGGGGATGGGGGATCAGCAGTCGGCTCTGCGCTTGAAGTTCTTTTCAATGAAGGCCGTCATACTGGCAAAAAACTTGAACACCCGTACTTGGGTCCCGAGTACTCAAACGAAGAAATCGAGGCGCTGCTTAAAAAAACAAAGAAAATCAAGTACAAAAAATCTTCGGATATAGCTGAAGATGTGGCTAAGTTAATAGAAAAGAAGAAGGTAGTCGGCTGGTTTCAGGGCAGGGCCGAGTGGGGCCCTAGAGCATTGGGGAACAGAAGTGTCCTCTCCCACCCTGGGGACGTTAAGCTCAAGGATAAAATCAACCTACATCTCAAGAGAAGAGAATGGTTCATGCCGTTTGCCCCGAGCATAAAACTTGAGGCGATAGACGAATACTTCGTAAATCCGTGCGAATCGCCATTCATGATTATGGGCTTTCAGGTCAGGGAGGAGAGGAGAAAGGAAATAGCGGCCGTAGTTCATGTTGACGACACCGTTCGTCCCCACACGGTCAAGAAAGGCATCAATCCGAAATACTACTCTTTGTTATCCGAATTCGAGAAGCTCTCTGGGGTCCCGGCGGTCCTTAACACGAGCTTCAACAGGCATGGCCTTCCCCTCATAAATTCTCCGGATGACGCAATACAACACCTTCTCTGGGGCTGCGTAGAAGTCCTTTCAGTTGGGGACTTCATAGTCACGAAGGCCTGACCATTACCTAAGTAGAGACAATCGTCTTTTCGCTTCCTTTTCGACTTCTTCCTTAACCGGAAAGTGCACCGGTACCCTGCCGTTCATCATGCAGCCATCGCATACTCCGCCAGTGCTCCTTTTCGTTCTTATGTACTTTCGGGCTTTCCTGTATTCCTCCGAATTCCAAATCCGCCAAAAAGAACTCTCCTTCAGGTCCCCAATCGGCTTTTCGTAAAGAAAACAACACGTAGTTGCCTTTCCCTCTGAATCAACGGTGGCTGCAACCCAGGGCCAGTCGCAATATTCCTCTGCCCGTGTCTTCTCGAACCTCACGTGTTTATCCGACTTTGGGGCCCACTTCTCGTAGTCCTCGGTCGGTATATATGCAGAATAGCCTGGAACGAAAATGTCAACCCCGAGTTCTCTCGCCATCTTTTCGGCCTTCTCTACCTCGTGCTCATTGTGCCGGAAAACCAAGAATTGCCATAATACTTTCGGATTATCCCTGTTCATTTCCTTTTTCTTGGCAATAAGAATCTTCAAATTATTCAAGACTTTATCAAAATCGCCGCCAATCCTGTATTTCCTGTAAGTGCGACTGGTCGTTCCATCGATTGACACAACCAGGAGATCCAAGCCAGAATCGATAATCCGCTCCGCCAGTCTCTCGTCAAGGAGATTAAGGTTTGAGCTCATCCTAGTGAAAATGCCCTTGTCACTAACGTGTTTGATTATTTCGAATATCTTCGGGTTTAAGAGCGGTTCCCCCCAGTTGTAGAAGTCCACGCAAAAAAGATAATTCTCGAGCTGGGAAAATATCTTCTTGAAGTTCTCAACACCCATTACTTTTGGCTTAATGGTATTCTTTTTCATCCCCTGTCCCGTTGGGCAGAACGGGCATCTTAAGTTGCAGAAGTTGGTAGTGTCGACCATAATCACATACGGGTAGCCCAAAACCATGCTCCTCCGCAATCTCTTCTGTCTACTTACTAGAAGATAATTGAGATAAGCCTTGGTCGGCCTCTTTTTTGGGTCGAACATAAAGACCGTTATCCCTTATTTATTTATAACCATTAATGCTATGGGGTTTCGGGTCCGATGATCCAACAGTGGGAATGTTTTTTTAATACATGCCCCATATTCTTCTGATTTGATGAAGAAAATTCTAAACGTCGGTTGTGGTCAGGGTGCCAAAACCAAGGAACTTAGCCAGCGCGGGGAAGTAACCGGCATAGACATTTCTGAAAAAGCCCTCCGCGACGCAAGAAAAGCATTTCCCAACTCTAAATTTCTGAATATGAATGCTGAAAGAATGTCTTTCCCTAGGAACTATTTTGACGAAGTCCACTGCTACGACGTTCTTGAGCATGTAGATAACTTCGACAAAGTCATGTCTGAGCTTTCCCGGGTCATAAAGAGAACCGGGTGCCTGGTAGCAGAGTTTCCATATGCACCTTCTGAGAAGCTTCTTTCAGCAGTAAACCCCGGTTACCCGCGACAGGCCCACCACAAACGGGTTTTCCATCTTGATTCAACAGTCAATGTTCTCAACAGTTCTGGTTTCAAAATAAAAAAAATCGAACATAAGAAGTTTTTTGAAAATCTATATCTCACGTACTATTTTCTTTTTGGTTCTACAATCCAGAATCAGCAAGGAGCTCTCAGTACGCCAAAAACTGGCGAGGAGAACGGAGAGGCAATAAGATGCCTTCTTCTCCTAACAGACCATTCTCCCGCAGTAGTTAAGCAGTTGATGGGCCCGAAGTTGCTGAAGTTTACTGAAGCAAAAACAGGTGTCTCACTTGAAAATGCCGAGATACTGGCAAAACTGTTTGACGGTTTGGGTTCCACCCTCTTTCCAAAAACCATTCGTTTAGAGTGCACTTACACCGGCAAAAAGGAAAGCCAAAATTTGAAAAAAATTCCCGTGAAAAAAATACGTGTGTTGAATATCTTGGACGATGTCTTAGAAAAAGAAAAAGCCATACTGTTTGAATCGTTGAAGGACAAACAAAAACGAATTGATGATCTCGAATCCGAACTAATTCGCATAAGGAGCTCTAGGGAATACCGGCTCCTCATGAAGATGAATAAGCTGAATAAACTATTCGACTGAGTGGATGGATGTGAAACCAGAACTTGTTCCCCGAGTTTCAATAATCATCGTCAACTGGAACGGTCTTCGCCACCTCAAACCACTTTTCGACTCAATAAAAAAGCTAGATTTTGACAAAAAAAAGCTCGAAGTCCTGATGGTTGACAACGCCTCAACTGATGAGTCGGTCTCCTTTACCAAAAAAAACTACTCCTCAATCCGGATTCTTCGGCTCGACCAGAATTACGGTTTCTGCGGGGGCAACAACAGAGGCATTGCCGAGGCTAAGGGAGATTACATTTTGCTCCTGAACAACGACGTCGTAGTTGACAAGAACCTCCTGAATGCCTTGCTCGCGGGTTTCTCCTCCCCAGAAGTCGGAGCAGTTGGGGGAAAAGTCTACGAATGGAACGAAAAGAACCCTGCCTTCAGCACCAAGAACAGGATTTCCAGCTCTTGGCCGAAAATTTCGCCATGGAGGTGCATCCCTTTCAGTTTTACCGACGAGCGCCCAGCAGGCTCGGTCGATTACCTGCCCGGCTGCATGCTGATGGTCAGAAAAAAACTCATAGAAGAAATAGGTTCGATTGATGAAGATTACCAAGCCTATTTCGAGGAGACGGATTGGTGCGCAAGGATGATTAGGGCAGGGCATAAACCTTTTTACACTCCCGATGCAATGATTTGGCACCGCTTTCTCGCAACCGCAAATGCGATTTCCCCAGATTTCAACCACCGGATGATGACAAGAAACAGAATTCGTTTTGTTCTCAAAAACTTCGACTTCCTCCGCTTGTTCTTCTTTCTGCTCTACTATCCTTTCGAGGTTATCTGGAAATTCCTCCGTCTCAACTTCATAATACTGCGTTCGGTTATCTCAACTCCTGTGCAAAGAGCCCACGACATACTGGTTATTTCCTATTACTCCAGAGACCTGAAATTCGTTTTCCAATCCATCCTGTGGAACCTAACCAACCTCCCAAGGACCCTCCAAGCTAGAAGCATAGATCTGGGCAGGCTCAAGAATCGTCAGAGTTATAACCTTAATCTTCCCCTTAGGAATGTTGCCCCAAACAGGAGAGACCTATGAAAATCCTAAACCTTGACAATTTTCTGGAAAAGCTTCGCACTTCTGCAGTGGTTCTGGACTTAGGTTGCGGGGAGGGTAGCTTCGACTATTACAAGTATCGCTTCAAGGTAAAGGCTTTGGATTCCTCCAAACCAGTGAAGAAACTCCCGAAAAACACAGAATTCATCAGCACTGAGTTCACAAGCCTCCCTTTCAAGGACAAAACTTTTGATGCGATAGTCGCCAACTGGACGCTCCAGCGGATAAAAAACGTCGATTCCATGCTCTCCGAGATAGGCCGAGTTCTGAAGGACGATGGCTTCTTCTTCTGTTCAATCCCAGACGGCCTCAGTTTTGACGAAGCATTCTACAAATTCCTCTACCGCACTCGCAAGCACGTCAACTCCTTCGGATTTAAACCATTCCAAAAACTAGTTCTTGAAAAAGCCAATCTGAATTTAGACTCCTATTGCGAGTGGCATACTGGCTTTACTTACATGGTCGTCCCAAAGGGGAAGCACGTTGGCCTGAGCCCCCTAAAGCTCATAACTCTCCTCCCAGACCCCCTGACCCACGGGCTGCAAAGGGTCCTAGTCCGAGGAACGCGTTTCTCGGACAGCAAGTTCAACACAAAATTGGGCGTTTGCGGCTGGCTCATGGTCTTTAAGAGGGGCGCACGCAAGCAAACGGCCTTTCCATCCACCCGCAACATATGCACCAAATGCGGGGTGAGCTACTGGGGCAACCACCAGTCAGGTCCCCTCGGCCTGGTCGGGCTGAAAACCTACAGATGCTCGTCCTGTGGCCGAACCAACGACCACTTCCACGTTTCAATGCCAGAAGACCCGAAACCAGCCCCAAAAAAAATAAAAATAGGCGACAAAAGCGTCGTGATAATTGCGTCCATCCCCTATACCTTTCCGCTCTACCAGAGAATCCATCATTTCACAAGTTTCTTCTTGAAAGACAATTGGAGCGTCCTTTTCATAGAACCCACGCCGTTCACTAAGAACGAGAGACCCAAGAAGAACCTCGAAGTCTGGTACCCCCAGGTTGAGGGGGCAAATGCCTTCTACTGGCTTCGCGACAAGAAATACTACTGGGAGAGGACCTATAGGGGCATGTACAGGTTCTTCCAGCTAGTAAGGCTTTTGGGAGGCTTCAAGCTCTATCGGTTCCTCAGGAACAAATACGAACGAAAAATCCACACAATCACTCAACAGCAGGCATTCGATACAAAAATAAGTGAAAAGCTTGCAGAATACGCCCAAGCCAAGGAGAAAATAGCCTTTTTCCAGTTCCCGCACCACGTTGAGCAGATTCCCCACTTGAAGGAACTCGGCTACAAAATTGTTTACGACATGGTGGACGACATTGCCGAATTCGAGGAAGTCCCAAAGGAGATACGCAACAGGGAAATTCATTTGATCGAGAATTCCGACTTGGTGATAGCCACTTCAAAACCCCTTTTCGATATGGCCAAGAGGTACAATCGAAACGTTAAGCTTATACCAAACGGAGTCGAGTATTCACATTTCGTAAAAGCTAGGAAACATCTCCCCAGGCCTTTAGACATGCCTAAAGGAAAGCCGATAATCGGCTACTACGGGGCTATATGGACATGGTTTGACGAGGAACTTCTTCTTTATCTGGCAAGGGAGAGGCCGCAATACGATTTCGTCCTTATCGGCACAATTCTTCAAACGCTTAAGCAGCGCTTCAGCGAGCAGCCCAACGTCCACTATCTTGGGGAGAAGAAATACTCGGTTCTCCCAAACTACCTAAGTCATTTTGACCTGGCAATCGTGCCTTTCAAGGAGAACAACCTCACCAAGGCCGTCAATCCGGTGAAAGTCTACGAATACCTGGCAGGCGGGAAGCAAGTCGTTTACAAAGGCCTTCAAAATATGGGGTCCTTCCCCTGCTGTTATTCTACCGAAAGCAAGGAAGAATTCCTCAAGCAGGTCGACCTTTCCCTGAAAAGAAAGTGCAGCCTGAAACAGGCCGATTCCTTCCTTAAGGACGATGATTGGGAGCACAAGTATGCGAAAATGAAAAGACAACTGTGATCAATTGGAGCAAAGTGACTATAATCGAATGATGGATGGCGAAATCCGCCATTACAACGATCTCTACAAGTCTGAAGAGAACAAGGAAAAGCTGTTGTACGACACTCCGAAGATTTGGAATGAAGTTGAGGTATTCGTTTCAAAAAAAATACGCGAAACCACCGGCCATTTGGGATTCATAGAGTACTGCGTAGATTTCTCCAACCAAAGACGGAGGCCACCCAAAATCCTATCTCTTGGAGCAGGTCCTTGTCCAATGGAATTAAACAACATCCTCCCAAAGATTAGCAAGGAATCCGAGCTCGTGGCTTTGGATATAAACGAGGAAACGTTGAAAATGGCGGAAAAAAGGGCCAAGAAGGACAAGATACCATTTGAATATATGGTTCAAGACGTAAACAAGCTTTCTCTTCAGGAGAATGAATTCGACTTAATAATCTGTTACGCGTCCCTCCACCATTTCTTGGAACTCGACCACATAACCTGGGAGATAAACAAAGCGCTCAAAAAAGACGGCGAATTCGTTACCGTCGACATATGTAGCAGAAACGGCTATCTGCTCTGGGAAGACAACAAGGAGGTAATAAATAAGATTTTTTCACTGCTCCCAGAGCGATACAGGTACAATTACTACGAAAAGCGCGTTGACAGCGTTTTTCCAGACAAGGATTACTCGATAAACAGCTTTGAATGCGTCAACAGCGAGGCAATAATCCCGGCGTTGGATTCAAACCTAGAAAGAAAACACTTCATCCCAATGACCTGTATCTCCCGCAGGTTCTTCGATCACATGTACGGGTTTAACTTTGACATGGAGCGTGCGTTTGACAAAAGTTTTGTCGAATTCATCTTGAATCTCGATGATGAGTGCATACGGACTGGCAGATTGAAGCCAGAGACATTTTTTGGCGCCTACACAAAAAAGATTTTGACCGGAGAGACCGCACAGCCCGCGGCTTCAAGCACAGTTCCTGAGCCTAAAAAGAACGCAGGCGGTTTCTTCAACCGGGCTTATCGCAAAATCAAATCCCTGTATTTTTGAGCCGTGTGTTAGGGAACGATTTACAATAACCCCGGAAGTCCGATGTGTTTATATGGCTTTTTCCACATTGATTCTTACAACTCCGTGAATCTTAACTTTAAAGGAAGTGTTTGAAATGGCGGAATTTTTCCTTACCAAACTCTTTGAAATAGGGAGTCCGACAGACGTCTTCACCATATGGGACGTCTTTGCCGCGCTTTCCCTCAGCTTCATACTCAGCCTCATAATTGCGAAGACTTATCAAAATACCCACAGGGGCGTTTCTTATTCCCAATCCTTTGTTCATACTCTCGTTATAGTTGGCGTCGTGGTTTCCGGAATCATGCTCATTGTCGGGAGCAATATAGCCAGGGCATTTACGCTCCTTGGAGCCCTGTCGATTGTCCGGTTCAGGAATGCAATCAAGGACACCCGTGATGTGGGGTTCATCTTTTTCGTGATGGCGGTCGGGATGGCCTGCGGCACGAAGTTCTACCTCATGGCAATCATAATGGCCCTGTCGATTTCCGTCATGGTAATCCTGATGACTCGCTACAACTTCGGCTCCAAGAAAGTTTCCGAGGATCTGCTCAAGATTCATCTTCCCTCCGAAGCTGAGTACGAAAGCGTCCTGAAGCCAGTCTTTGATAAATACTTAGACTCCTATTCCCTGGTTAGTATAGATGGGATAGACGGGAAAACAAGCGAGCTCTCTTTCGTGGTCGCTTTCAAAAGTAAGGGACAAGTGAACGCATTCATAGAAGCCTTGAAGAAGATTAATTCGAACAAGAAGGTCCAAGTCATCCACGGGGAACACACGATAGACGTGTGAGGCTCGTTTCATCCTCGTGCATCAGGTGGTCTTAGCCCAATTTCGCAGGTGCTGCAGGGTGGATAATTTATGCGTAAAATAGACGAAACCCTCGGCAGGCAATTCTTCTTCCTGCTCTTTTTATTCCTTGCCACCGTATCGCTTGCCCTGGTTGTCTTACTGGTTTTCTCAAATCCTATTGATATGTGGAACTACTGGACCCACCAGAGCGCCTCGCTGGACTACTACGAATACGGAGACTTCAATAACGCCTTTAAGTATGCGCTCCTAGCTAAGGAATTCAAACCGAGCGACAAGTTCATGGACGAGGTTCTCCTATTCTCGCACTACAAGAACACGTCACTAAAGCTGCCGCAGGATGTCCTGCCGCAAGAAAAAGACATAATTTACGGGCAGGGCTGGTCTTGGTCCAAGGGGGATTCAGTAGTTGGCAAGAGCTTCTACTGGACCGACCCCTATTCCATGCTCCTGGTGAAGGACCTCTCACCATGCCAGGAAATAAAGATTCAATTCCAAAACCCCCTCCCGAACCAGAAGCTTACAGTGATTCTCTTGAATGAAACTTACGTCTATTACTACCCAGACAAGGGCTTCTTCGACCTTACCTTGATCAAGAACTCCCCTAGCAAAGAAGACTTCTTCCTGGTCGAGCTCTCAACAGGGAAATACCGCACATGCTCCGAGGACCCGGATTCCGAATGCTTAACCCGCGGAATAAGAGTGATTAGCGTAGGCACGCGCGCCTGCAAGGGTGCAAACAAATGATAAAAAACAGAAAAAATACTTGGCTCCTTGCATTCCTGGCAGCAGTGCTCCTGGCGTTGTTCCTCTTTAATTTTATTGATTACAACTTCTCAAAGATTTATCCGAACATACAAGCCCTCAGGCAGTACGAATCCGGCAAGATTGGTTTTACAGATTTTCTGGGCAAAGTGAACATGCCCGTTAGGGAGTTCCCCGATTACTTCATCTCAATCTACAACTCCCTGACAGCCTCGAACGAGTTTGCGAGGACCAATCTCCCAATCTACCAAGTCTACACCAAAGGCGAAAACCTGGATGAGCTGAACTCCAACTTGCCCTGGTCAGGGGAGGACACCAAAAAAGCCACAATTGTTCTTCCTGACGGCACTGTCTGCGATGCTAAACTACGCTATCGCGGCGAGCTCTTCTGGCACTGGTGGTATCCCCAAAAGTCTCTTAGGATAAAGTTTGAAAAAGGCGCTTGCGACAACAACATGTCAAGCACAGTCAACCTGCTCAATCCCAAAACAATGATAACCATAGACCAGGCCCTTTCAGCCTATATCGGAAGGGAGATGGGCCTGCTCTCCCCCGAGGATTACTTCGTCGACGTATACATAAACGGAGATTACATGGGCGCCTATGAGTTCCTCTCCCAGACCAACGAGCAGTTCCTGAGGAAAAGCGGCCGCCTTCCAGGGAATTACTACGACGGAGAGAACTACTCCCAGCCCCACAGGATATTCCAGAAGCCTGACAGCTGGACCAAAGCAGCTACGAATAACCAATTTCCAGAGAACGACACGCGCGACATCAGGCACCTCTTATCTCTCGTTAACAGCAATTATTCAAATGAACTGGTCGATTTCATAGACTTGGATAAATTCCTCAAATACTACTCCCACAGCCAGATTTTCGGGTATTTCCACGCAGGTGGCTACCACAACCACAAGTTCTATTTCGACCCCTCCAGCGGGAAGTTCGAGCCAACGGTTTGGGACACAACAAGCAACAGTATGTTCACTTTCAAGCTCGGCGTCGATTTTATCCCGAACCACTTCTATTACACACTCTTTACCAACCCGAAAATAGTTTCAAAGAAGAACGAATATCTCTACAGTTACGTCACCAATGACACTTTCTTTGGGCTTTTTGAGGATTATTTTGAGGAGCAATATGGAAGTCTCTATCCATCGCTTCTCAAGGACAAGCTGAAGGACTACAACACCCTCACTGGCAACCGACCATACTCAATGAGCTTCTTTGACGAGCAGTACACGGTGATGCTCGACTACTACCGGATAAGGCAGGACTTCATAAAACACAGGCTTTCAGAGGACAGTGACATTTATGTTTTCAGGGACCAGAAAGACCTCAAAATCATAGTCTTTGGCGAGACTACAGTTGACGCAAACTGCACTGCCCCGTTCGTGCCAGTTCTCGATTCCGAGAACATCACCATCTCCCCCTCCACTTACTTCGAACTTTTCCCAGGGAGGAAAAACAAGCCAAATGAATTTGGCAATAGCTACGATGACTATGACATGGCCGTAAGCGGCCTGGAGTATACATTTAACGCACCTGGAGAGGCTTCCTGCCGATTCTACAACGCCCTCACAGGGAACGAAATAGAACCCTCTTTTGTGGAGACTTCTGCCATATGGGAGAAGCTCTCGAAAAAACTTACAGGTGAAACGGTCTCCATTCACCCCTGGCGCCTACCGCAGGATCCGCCCCCAAGGCACCTGGTCTTCGGGCCCGAAGAGTACGAGATAAACGAGACAATCTTCTTAACGGAGTGCGATACCATACTCATAGAACCCGGGGCGAAGTTACTTTTCCATGAGAATGCATCGATAATAACCTACGGCAACATAACTGCAAGCGGGACGAGCGAGAGCCCCATAATATTTACCGCAAAGAACAAGGAAAAACCCTGGGGAGTAATAGCGCTGCAGGGTCAAAAAGCCTACGGAGTTTTCAAGCACTGCATTTTTGAATTCGGAAGCCAGACCTACTTCAAGTGGGTCTGGTACACCGGCTCGCTCTCCGTCTACAACTCTCATGCCAAGGTTTCCTATTCGATTTTTAGGGACAACCGAATCTCGGACGACATGCTTAACGCCAAACGGGCGGATTTCTCCATAGACAACTCGCTCTTCAACAATTCTTTCGGAGATGCAATTGACTTCGACTTTATTGACGGCTTGGTTGAAGACAACACCTTCCTGTTCTCAGGCAACGATGCCGTTGACCTGATGGGCTCAAGGGCGATAATCCGGAACAACTACATGTATGGCTCTGGAGACAAGGGAATTTCAGTTGGCGAGCAGAGCTCTCCGTACATCTATAAGAACAGGATGGAGAACTGCTCCATAGGAATCGAGATAAAGGACGCGTCCGACCCAGTCATAAACGCGACTACGATAACAAAAAACGGAATCGGGATAAATGCTTACCATAAGACAATGTATTACGATTACGGCGGAAGGGGTCTTCTCGTGGATTCAATAGTCTGCGACAATGGGGTAAATCTAAAGATGGACGACAAATCTTTCCTCAAAATCTATCCAGATTTAATATGTGATTCCAAAAACTGCATTGAGGGGCTTTGCAAATGATTAGGCAATACTTCAATCGTTATGAATTCAAGTACATAATCGATGTAGCTACTAGGGACAAGATAATCGCCGAGATTTCGCCGTTCTGCAAGTTCGACGATTATGCGCTGAAGAACAGGGGCTACAGAGTTTCCAGCCTCTATTTCGACTCAGACAACCTCCACAGCTATTTCGAAAAGATTGATGGGGAGCGTTTGAGGCGCAAGCTCAGGATTCGCGCCTATCCTGGTTCCGGGAGCGAAAACTGTTTCATAGAGATAAAGCAGAAGAACGTTAACAACGTGGTAAAAAGGAGGCTTGGCCTTCCCATAGCCCAGGCTTATTCCGCCCTGGCCAACCCAGACACGGAGTCTGACTTTTTCCAGGGACTGAAGGAATACGACAGGCAGGTCCTTTCCGAAGTCTGGTATATGGCTGAACTCTATGGACTAAAGCCCAAGATAGTGGTCAGCTACATGCGAATGCCTTTCGAGGGAGCTTTTGAACGCCGCTTCAGGCTGACCTTCGACTCTAATCTTCAATGCAGGAAAACGAACCTCCGCGCAGAGGAAAAAGGGTTAAACAAGAACATCCTGAACCCGAGGCTGGTCGTCATGGAAGTCAAGTTCAACAGCTTTGTCCCGTTCTGGATGGTGAACATCCTCAACAAATACAACTGCTCTTTGAATAAACTATCGAAATATTGCAGCGGCGTTGATAGGTTAGGTATAATCGGGTCTTTATGAAGGCTCGATGGCGATTGTCTCCACCTTTAGCGCGTCCTCACCTACGGAAACGACTATGTAATCGATTTCGTTGGCTCCTCTTTTAGTGCTGTTCTCAATCGGAAGCCCACTTGCATAATATGCCACGCCCCCGTACTCAAAATAGTCGTGAGATATCTCAGGCACTTGGTCCCCCGCAAAAACAAGGGTTTTGTTTTTCACGAAGAGCGGATGCATGTTCTGAAACCAGTAATTGCTCTTATTCTGGTCTATGAACTTGAAATGTCCCAGTGCAACGAAATAGTAATCAAAATTATCTCCCTGCAAACTCCTTTTCAAAAATTCCATCTGTTCCCCGCTTATGTCCCCGCCTGCCCAGCAATCCTTAAAGGCATCCCTCTCGGAAGCGCCAACAGTATCCAGCACAATAAATCTAATTTTTTTGTTTACAGTGTTCACATCGTAAGTCCGATAAGCCTGTCCTGCAGAGCCCCAATGCTCGATGAAGCTCTCCCTTTGCACATCAGAACAATAGTCATGGTTGCCTGGGGCAATAAGAATGGGGATGCCCCCGACATAACTTCTGACCTTTTGTTCAAAGAAGTTCCATTCGTTATCCTGAAGTTCCCTCTTCGTTCTCATCCCCAATATGGTATCCCCCGCCAAAAGAAGAAGTGAGACATTTTTTTCCTTAAGGTTTCTCAGAATGGTCTCAAATCCCGGGTGCAAGCGCCCAATCTCGTTTGGCCTGGTATGGCCAACGAAAGCAAATGTGAACTCTTTGGCGTTAGTGGTCGACTTATTTGGTTCGGGTCCAGTTTGAAAAATGAAATACAAACCTATCAGAAATAAAGCCAAAACTGGCAGGCCCCACTTCTTTACTAAATCCACGACTTCCATACGCTCAATATCTGGCCACCCCATATCATAAATTTATCGTTCTTAATCCATCAGGTCGAAATAGCTAAATGATCACTTTAAGTTGAAAGGCAAAGGTGTCGATACGGCGGGAGCATTGTACAAATACGTATTAATAAATCCCCCATGTTTTAATTGATAGCATGCTATTCGCAACCATCGGTCTCTTGGTTTTTTGTCTATCCCCAGGCGCGTTTCTTTCTGCAAAGCTCCTCCCAGAAAAAAAGTCCCTTTCGGAATACCTGGCGCTTTCAATACTGATTTCAGCTTCATTCAATTATTCGATCATGTTCGGTCTCGGTCTTTTCAAAGCGATTGGCCTTTTTTCAGTTCTCACAATCGAACTCCTCTCCCTCTTAGCATTGCTTTTTCTTCGCAAAATAAGCATTCCAAGCTTTGGCTCTGCCCCGTTTATCCCGAAAATTTCGAAAGCAGAAGCAGTCATCTGTTCCCTCATTGCAGTCATACTTGCATTTCAATTCATAAATATGGCCTTCTTTCCATTCTTCGCATATGACTCCGTGAGAAGCTACAACGAGTGGGCAAAAGAAATTTACCGTAATGGCGCCATACCTGTCGGCTATCCGCCTTTCACCCAGACCACATATGCGTTTATCTACCTGTTTGATTCCCCAGCTTCTGAAAATTTCGCCCACCTACTCTCTTTCCCGTTTTTGCTCATGTCACTCTTCTATCTGTACCTACTTGGGAGAAAATCCGGCGGGATAGGCATCATTCCAGTAGCTCTTTTGATAATGACTCCCTGGTTCCTGCCTGTCTCCAACTCCGGCTACTCAGATATCTTCTCGCTTGCCTTCGTTCTCTCTTCATGCTACTATCTCCTAAAATCATCTTCAGATAGGACGCTTTCATCTGCATTCCTCTCAGGACTTTTCGGAGGAATGGCAGCCAGCACCAAGCTCTATTCACCATATCTCATTCTCATGCTTCCTGCTTCCTTCTTTATCTTCTCAGTACTCAGAAATCCTTCGAGAGAGAGATTGATGCAACTTTTAGTCTTGGGGATAACGGTTTTTCTGATTGGCTCCCACTGGGAGATTAGAAACATTGCCTTAGGTAGCACCTACGTGCAGAAAACTTTTTTCAGCCACAGTATTGACCCTGCAGACACTGTCCTTCTTTGGGGTCCAGAAAGGGCCACCGATTATCTGGCCCGGCCTGGTTGGGCTCTGAACTCTTTTCTAGAAAGCACTCCCCCGCAGATTTCAATCCCGGTAATTCTAGGAGTGGCATTTGCCTTTTACTTGGTTCTCGTGAAAAGAGGCCCCGTGGCAGCACCACTTCTCTTAGGCCTAGGTTTCCTCCCCATTTGGTTCTTCTTTCTCTCATTCGATATAAGGCACCTACTCATAGTTTATCCGCTTTTCCTAGTGGCATCATCAATACTTCTGAAAGAGGCATGGGACAAGATACGCAGACCAGTTCTCATTCTCGTATTGGTCTCTCTTCTCCTACTCCCGCCGTTTTTTGATGCATTGGGCTCTTCCGCGATAGGCAGTACTAGAAGTTCGCTCCAATTTCCCTCCCACTCCTATTCAATAAACCACCTCTTCGATTCCGATGAAGGGAAACGTGCGGCAGTTTTCGGAGATTTTTATAACATCGTCATTTTCATCAAATCCAACGAAGAGATACGGGGCGCCACACTGCATACTATTGACTCGAGAATCAAGAGCTATCTTGAGGGCGTGAAATTCGACAAGGAAGATGCTGACTATCTAGTCTTCTCCAAAGACTTGGCATTTAAGAAGTGGGATAAGCCTTCCTGGATCGGTACGGACGTCGAAGATGATCTTAGGGGAAACAGGAGCCGGTTCTTTTCGACAGTTTACTCGAGTGGCACATACCGTCTTTTAAAAATAGATAAAGAAGCAGTTGAAACCTATATGCGTGATCGGAATGCGTAAGAAGATATTGCTCCTAAACCCCCCGGGCGACAAGCTCTACCTTAGGGATACCTACTGCAGCGCCGCCTCCAAAGCCAATTACTTCTGGGGCCCAGTAGACCTCATTGTCCAGAGCGGTATTCTTTCGCAGGAGCACGAAGTCCAGGTGCTCGATGCAAACGTTCTCCAGCTCAGCTTCGAGGAAGCCCACAAACGGGTGCTTGAGGCAAAGCCCGACGCAATAATCTTTCTCATTTCAACACAGTCCAAAAAAAATGATCTCGCATTTCTGGAAAAAATAAAAGAAGAGATGAAAAACGTAGTTCTCATAGGCTCTGGCAACTTCCTCTATTTTGAAACAAGGAAAAGCCTGGAAAACTACTCATTCATAGATGCAGTAATCATTGACTTTACTTATAACGATATACTAAAATACCTAAATGGGGACCTCGCTCACGTTGACCATATGGGATTCAGGGAAGGAAAACAGATAATCATAAGAAACAGCCTCGGACCCCAGATTTTCGAAATTCCTGTTCCGAGGCACGAGCTCTTCCCTCTGAAATCCTATCGTCTCCCGCACACCAAGCACAGTTATTTTGCGACGGTTATGGCAAGCCAAGGATGTCCCTTCAAGTGCACATACTGCTATGTCGGCAATATACCCTACCGGAGGAGGACAGTTGAGAACGTGATGGTTGAACTGCGCCACATTCGTTCCCTTGGCATACGAGAGGTATTCTTCAAGGATTTCGAGTTCCCAGTGTCAAAGGAGTTCGTGAAAGGTCTCTGCGAGGCGTTGGTTAAAGAGGAGCTTGGGTTCTCTTGGATTTGCCTGGCCCGTGCAACTGATCTGAGCGAAGACGTTGTCGTTCTAATGAAACGGGCCGGTTGCCACACTATACAGCTTGGTGTCGAAAGCGGCGATGACGAGCTTCTGAAGCGCTATAAAAAAGGCGTTACAACTAGCCAGATACGAACGGCAGTTGCAATCTGTAAGAAGCACAAAATAAGGCTCCTGACGCACTATATAATCGGGCTCCCGGGGGAAACCGAGAATTCAGCGCTCAAGACAATCGCACTGGCAAAGGAGCTTGATACCGATTATGCGTCATTCAACATAGCCATTCCCATAATGGGTTCGAACTTGAGAAAAGAGGCATTGGAAAGGGGCGTGGTGACGGAGGAGCAGATTGAGGAGATGGATAGCTCTCTTGCGTATCCCGTTATGGAGACTAGCGAACTACCAAAGGAGAAAATATGGGCTCTGCGCAACAAGGCTATCCAGGAATTTTATCTGCGGCCAAAGTTCATACTGAAAAATCTTTTGGAAATCCGTTCTCCGAAGCAGGCGATAAACCTTTTCCAGGATGGATTCAGACTGCTCAAGAGTACCTTCAAAACTTAACCTACTCCCTAAGCTTCTTAAGAACGAAAAGCTCGTTAAGATAAACAAGAGGAAACCTAGGTATTTTTTCGTAGTAAACTATCTTGAGTCCCAATTCCTTCGCGAAACCCTCGACATCCTTCCTACCAAGAGAGGTCTTGTGTGCCGTCATGTCCTCTATCCTCTTGGCTTTTCCCAAAAAGAAAATTTTTCTCCCAAGACGTAGGACGTCCTCGTTTGGATACGTGATGATAAGCTGTCCACTCTGATTCACCATTGCGGCAAGAATCTCCAAAAGTTCTTTTGGATTTTCCACGTGTTCTATGACTTCTGAGCATACTACGGTATCAAAATTTTCACTTATCGCCTTCCTAACTTGAAACAGATCAGAGCAAACGAATTTCGTCTTGTCTAAAACTCCGTTCGACTTAGCGATTTGCCCGGCTTTCTTCGTCCTAGCCGGCACAATGTCAACGCCCACTATCCTCTTACACTTTTTTGCGAAAGCACTGGTCGTGTATCCCTCCCCGCATCCAGCATCAAGAACAAAATCTTCTGGTCGTATCTTATCCAGTATTCTGTCGATTCTCAGTTTTGCCACGTAGCTGATTATGGGATTTCCGCTTTCATAAAGATGGCTTTGGTAATCACCGTGTTCAATCTTTTTTCCGCACAATTTCATCTACTCCTCGAAAGCAATTTTCTTTATGATTTTCTTCATTTTCTGCTCTTGCACCTTGGCTTTTTTGTAGAGATAAAAGGAGACGGCTGCCAACACCGTTATCGACATTATAGTTAGAGTGTCGAGAAGGTTATACGAAAGGATTATCGTAGTAGTAAGAGGGAAAAAGAATGCGGACGCAAACGAGACGGCTATGAGGCCCCCCCATATCACGAACCAGACTGCAAATTCGCTTCTTTCAAAAACCTTTTTTCTATATTGGATGTAAGAGTTATAACAGAAAAACGCCCCAAAGACCACTCCGAAAAGCTGGAGAGCAGAAAGGTTCATCAAAACAGCCCCCTTTTCAACATTGCCATAGATATCCGGATTCCAGAAGTTATGTCTGTCCCCTTTACCTCTGTCCATTCATCATAGACGGCTTTTATCTTAACTTCGCAGTATTTAATATGTTTCCTGCCGACCTCAAGGACGAACTCGGAGCAGACATCATAGCCATCGCTGCGCATATCGAGTTTCCCATAAGCCTTTGACTCAAAAGCTCTGAACCCCGACTGGCTGTCGGTTATATTGACCCCAGAGAGAAAATTCGCGGCATGGGTGAGCACAGAATTTCCAACTTGTTTAATCCAAGGCATCTGCCTCGAATCTCCAAACCTGTTTGTGAACACGAACTCATAGCCCTCTTCCAGCTTCGCAAGCAGCTTCGGTATCTCCTCAGGGGGGTGCTGCCCATCAGCATCAATCAAAACTATTGAATCTGCTCCCATTTTCTCAATCGCATACTCGCAGCCGAGCCTGGTTGCATGCCCGACCCCCATGTTCACGGGCGAGGAGAGCACTTTCGCGCCCGCCTTCCTCGCAATTTCTGCAGTTCCGTCCACACTCCCGTCGTCGCTCACAAGAACCTCGTCAACATATCTCCCAAGCTCCTTCAGCACCGAGCCTATCCTCTTCTCCTCATTGAAGGCGGGAATGACTGCAACGACTTTCTTGCCAGGTTTCATCTACTCATCGCTCCCTTGTCGCAATAAATCTCTTTTCGCTTCTTGAAAATCTCCCAGAGTCTATTAAAGTTGTATCCATACGCCTTAAGAAAGGGAGACGTCCTCCCTTTGAAAACCGATTTCACAAGCCTGAAAACCTCTGCAGGGAAAGCAAGAACAAGCCAGAGGGGCGAGTAGTTCTTTAGCATGAACCTTACCCTGCTCCTCTCCCGATAGTAAAAAACCCGTCCCATGCCAGTGACTGTCGCTCCCTCCTTGTGAATAAGCACGCTTTTTGGAGTATAAACCACTCTGAAACCGGCCTTCTTTGCCCTCATGCAGTAATCGGTTTCCTCGTAGTAGAGCGGCGAATAACCTTCATCCAAGTAACCAATTTTTTCAATCACCGCCCTCTTTATGAAGAAAGCTGCGCCAGTGACATAATCATATTCCCGGACTTTGTCATACTGCCCTTTGTCCGCATCGCCCCGTCCGTGGAACACGATTTTCCATGGAGTGAGGCTGCAGCCGGCATGCTGTATTCGTCCATTCGGATAAAGGAGCTTGCAGCCGACAATTCCCGTCTCATCGTCCTTTGCAGCGTCAAGAAAGCCCCATTCCCAGTTCTTTCCAACCTCTATGTCGTTGTTCAGGAGAATTACAAACTCCCCCTTTGAGGCGGAAATCCCCAGGTTGTTTGACTTGGCGAAGCCGAGGTTTTCCTTGTTGGCAATCAGCTTCGCCTTGGGAAATTTCTTTCGCACCATTTCCGCGCTCCCATCCGAGCTTGCATCGTCAACCACAATCAGTTCATGCTTCACTTTCGTGTTCTCCTCGAGCAGCGAGATGCATCTCCCAAGCATGTCCTTGCGGTTGTAGTTCGTGATGACAATTGAGATTATGATTTCGCTCATCTTATCACAGGCCCATATCTCATCGAATAATACACGGTCGCTCCCCCCACGGCAAGTAAGAACAGGGTGCAGGATATTAACGTTGCGGTCGCCGCCCCAGCCAGGCCACCGGAAGGAATGAATGAGTAAAGCAGGAGCAGATTGACAGGGATTATCAAGGCGGAAAGTGCAAGAGGCACATCCTCCTTGCGCTGTGACCAGAGTATGTTCACCAGGAAATTCGCCCCTCCAAAGACCACCATGGCCAGAGCGAGTATCGAGAACGCCCCGGCCCCCATCTGGCCATAGAGTGGACCGTAGAGGAGCGAGAGGATGGGGATCCCAAAAAGCACGAAAATAGGCGCAATCGGCACAATGAAGAGGAGCGATATGAGGAACCGTCTGAGAAGCTCCCAGCGATTTCCGAATGTCAGCTTCGCAGCCTGGGGGAGCAATACGAACACAATGGAGTTGCTCAAATAGAACGGTATTCTTGCAGTTATCCCGGCAGTGTTGTAGAATGCCGCTGACTCGGGGCCCATCAGGAGCCTTATAATCAGAAGGTCCGAGTGGATGAAGACGATCATGAGGATGTTCGTGGCCAGCACTCTTGCAAAAGAGCTGTCGAAATTCATGCCGTCCTTTCCGTTTTCCCTTGAAAACCAGCCCATGAACATCGCAATCGGGAAAACCACAAGCACAAAACTGAGAGGGAATGAGATTGCAGCGCCCACAAGCTCGAAGCCGGCCAACACCATGCCCACTGCCAAAATGACCCTCAGGAGCATCGGCACGTTGTAAAGCACGTTGAGTTCGATTATTTTCTCTTTTCCCTGGAAATAGCCGTTTATCACAGCAGAGGCATATCCGAAAGGAATAGACAAGCTCACGAGAATGATCCCGATGAGCAGCGGCGATATCGAACCAAACAGCATGACTGCGATAAGCGAGAGCACAATTGCAGTCGCAGTGCCCCAAATCAATGCTTTCTTAAGATAGCTTTTCACTAGGCTCTCAGGCTTCCTCTTCTCCCCGCTCTTTTCGAATTTTGCTATCTCCCTGGAAATCAGTCCCTGGACGCTGTTAATTGGCATCGTTGCTATGACCATGAGCGCATTGAGGATGGATAAGTCCCCATAGGAAGCAGGACTCAGCATCCGGACCATGAGTATGTGGAAAACATAAGCTAGGGCCATCGAGAACCCCATTCCTCCGGTTGCAATGATGGATTTGCCGAAATAGCTGCTGAAAAATTTCCCCGTGTTCATCGGTTTCCCCCTATTTTCCTGCAGACTTCCCCGAATCTCCCGAGGAACCTGTCCCAGGAGAAGTGCTTCTCAACATGCGCCCTTCCCAGCTTGCCCATCCTTTCGACTTCTTCAGGCCTCCCAGCCAGATACTCCATCTTCTCAGTCATCTCCATGATTGAATCAACGAGGAAGCCCGTCTTCCCGTTCTCAATTACTTCCCTCGGCCCTCCCTCATTCACTGCAATGCAGGGCTTTCTCGAAGCCATTGCCTCAAGAGGGACAATCCCGAAATCCTCATTCACAGGGGAATAGAGAACTGAGTAAGCATTCGAGTAAAGATTCTTCAATTCCGAAAAGGGAAGGTCCAGCCTGATTTCCCCGTCATTTCCCATGTAATTCCTCAGCCACTCGTAATACTGGAGATGCTCTGGCCTGTCGCGCATGAGCGCACCGGCAATGACGAGCTTCCACTCGTCCCTTCCGCTGTTTTTCTTGAACTGCCTGAATGCCTCCACAACATACTCAAAGCGCTTCTCAGGGGTTATTCTCGACGGGTAAAAGAAGTATTTCTCATAGCTCCCGCATTCGAAGTCCTTGTAATCAACTCCAGGGTGGAGGATTTCAGACTTCAGGTTCAGGTAGTTGAGGAGCCTGTCCTGGGTGTTCTTGCTGTTGGCGAACACATACTCAAGCTTCGGGACAGTCTTGAACTCGAAATATTTGAATGCCTGGATGCAGGCCCAGTAAACGGCTTTCCCGTGAGGCCTCCTCTTGCTCATCCTGAAATTGTAAAGGTCAAACGCTTCGCGGTTCGGAGTGTGCGAATACCAAACAACACGCTCATTCTTGCTCCTTATCCACTCGGAGGGGGTTCCCTGTGCATTAATCACGTCGTAGTCCGAAAGCTTTCGGTAATAGAACGCCTCCCCGGCAGCAACTGCGTGCCTTATCCTTATGGGCAGGAATGAGGGCATGAGTCCGAACAGCTTGGAGGGGATTACCTCGACATCCAGGTCCTTGAACTCGGGGAAAGTCTTCTCCCTCTCATACAGGACGCAATAAATCTTGGCGTCGAATTTCTGCGCTATCTTAAGCACGACCTTCTCCGCTCCTCCGCGGACATACAAGAAAGGATGCGCAATCGCGAGCTTCATCGTTAACCCCCAAAAGATAACACCCCTATTCGCACTGTAAAGTATTAAAAAGTGAGCGATTGCAAATTGTCTTATGGACTCCAAGCTGAGTCGCGACGTGTTTGTCCCGCTAGTTTTTGCAGGTTCCCTTGCAGGCGCCGCTCTCAAGCTGTTTGTTCCAATCCCGAACATCGAGCTTCTGCTTCCGTTTGTAATGACTGCAGGAATGCTCGCAGGTCCTGGCAGGGGCTTTGCTGCGGGCTTCTCGATACGGATGATTTATGACTTCTATCTCGGGATTCCTGGCCCATGGACAGTTTACACCGCAATCACCTACGGAATTGTTGGATTGCTCGCAAGTTTCATTCCGCTAACTGAGAGTAGGAGAAAGCTCGTCTTCTGGGCAGCGGGCCTCACGATAGTTTATGACATACTCTCAATGGCGGGATTTGGCCTCTCATTCGGGCTCCCGCTCCTTTCCCTCATCGGACCCCAGGTTCCCTTCACTGCGCTTCATCTAGCAGGGAACTGTGTGTTTGTTTTCGCGATTCTTCCAGGAACCTTGGTGGCAACAAAAAAAGTTGCAAGCGGCGAGTTGCTTCCGGTTCTTGCAGGTGTTTGGACATGAAAGGGGTTATTCTCGCAGGAGGGATGGGCACGAGGCTCCTCCCCCTCACAAAAGTCACGAACAAGCACCTTCTGCCAGTCTACAACAAGCCCATGATTTATTTCCCGCTTGAGGTTCTCCTGGGGGCGGGAATAAAGGAAATACTGATAGTAACAGGCCCTGAGAATGCCGGGGACTTCATGAAGCTTCTTGGAAGCGGGAAGGAGTTCGGGGCAGAATTCTCCTACAGGGTCCAAGATGAAGCAGGGGGGATAGCCCAGGCGCTCTCACTGGCCAGGGGATTCGTGGGAAAGGACGGCAAATTTGCGGTCATCCTCGGGGACAATATTTTCGGCAACCATGTCTCCAAGAGCATAGCGAAATTCGAGAATGAGACGTTCAAGGCGAAGGTTTTCCTCAAAGAGACCGGGCAACCGGAGAGGTTCGGGGTCGCGGAGCTGAAGGGGGGCAAGGTTGTGGGGATTGAGGAGAAACCCAAGAAGCCAAAGAGCAGCTATGCAGTCACAGGCCTCTACCTCTACGACAGCTCTGTTTTCGAAATCATAAGGAAGCTCAAGCCCTCTGCCCGCGGGGAGCTTGAAATAACGGAGGTAAACAACGAATACATCAGGCGCGGGGAGATGGGCTACGAAATTCTCAAAGGCGGATGGAGCGATGCCGGAACAATAGAGTCCCTCTATAAGGCCGCAACGCTCGCAAAAGAAGAGTCTCAGCGTCTCTGAGCCCTCATCTTCTCCAAACCTTCTTTAGCCCCGAGCATCTTCACTCCGAGCTCTTTTTCTGTTTTCTCGACACTCAGGGGTGCATAGAGCGGCCTCCTGGCCCTCTGCTTCAGCTCGGCAGTCTTCACTGGCTTAACCAGGGCTTTGTCGAGGCCGAAAACCTCTGCCAAAATGAGCGTGAAATTGTACCGGTCAATTGCCTCCCCTCCAGCCATGTGGTAAACGCCGGTCTTCCTGTTCTCCACTGCCTTCAGCACAGCTTCAGCAAGGTTATCTGCGAGAGTTGGGCTCCCCACCTGGTCGTCCACGATTTTCACTTCCTTCTTGTTCTCAAGCTCCCCCAGGGCCCAGGTCGCGAAGTTCAGCTTGCTGTCGTTCCATCCGTAGATGACGCTGGTCCTGGCAACCAGGCTGTCTCCCTTAACCCCGAGAACAGCCTCCTCGCCCATCCTCTTCGTTTGGCCGTAGTAACTCAGTGGGTTAGGTTTGTCGTCCTCTTTGTAAAGCCCTCCCTTTGCCCCGTCAAACACATATTCAGTTGAAAAATAAACGCAATGGGCGCCAACGGATGCGCAAACTTCCGCGATGTTCCTGGCGGCATCCACATTCACTGATTTCGCGAGCTCGGTGTCGGCCTCGCACTTGTCCACCTGGTGGAAGGCTGAAGTGTTTATCACGGCGCCAGGCGAGAGTTCCTCAATGAGCTTACTCACTGCCCTGTGGTCAGTCACCTCGAGCTTGTGGAACTTCGACTTCTTCACCAGCTGCCCGTGGTAGGTTGCATGGACATCAAATTTTCCTCTCGCCTGCTCGACAATTTTGTTTCCCACGAGCCCGGTTCCGCCAATGACAAGGATTTTCATGGTCCGCCTCCGATTTACCTATTTTCAACAACAGAATCAATTAAAAACCTTTTGCAGGAAACCCTTATGGGGTGAATCGATGATAGATGGCGTTGAAATCAAGGAGCTCAGAGTCTTCAAGGACAAGCGCGGCTTCCTGTTCGAGATTCTCAGGGGAAGCGACAAGATAAAGTCGGACGGTCCCAAAGCATTCGGCCAGTTCTACATAAGCACCTGCTACCCTGCAGTCATAAAGGGCAAGCACCTGCACAAGAAGCAGACGGACCACCTCACAGTCATAAAAGGCAAGGGCGTCATTCACATAGAAGACGGGCGCGAGGGCAGCAAGACCAAGGGACAGAAAATGGCCGTCGAAGTCGGGGATGACAATTACAAGTTAGTGAAGATACCCCCCGGCCTGTGGCACTCAACCGAGAATGTAGGAACCGAAACAGTCTACTTTATCAACTACGTCACCCACGAATACAACCCGAAGGAGCCAGACGAGTACAGGGCGGAATTCGACCTCAAGGACAAGAAGATGCCGACAGAGCCAAGCGCAATCGGATAGTGAGCCAATGACCATCCTAATCACCGGAGGGACGGGGTATCTTGGCTCGCTGCTCATTGAGGAGCTCGCAAAATCCAAGAAATACCGCTCCGAGAAAATCCGCATTCTGGACAACATGTTCCGCGAGAGGTATGTTACCCTCTGGAACCTCCAGAAGGGAACTCAGTATGAGCTAATCGAGGGAGACATAAAGAAAAAGGAGGATGTCGAGCGGGCCTTCGAAGGAGTTGACTTGGTGTTCGACCTAGCGGGCATAACGAACGCCCCATTTTCCTTCGAGCGAAAGGAGCTGACGATGGAGGTAAATGTCGGCGGGGCGAAAAACGTAATCGAGGCCGCAATAAAGCGCAATGCAAAGCTCATCTACTCCTCGAGTGCAAGCGTCTACGGTCCGACGAAAGGCATCGTTGACGAGAACTACGAGTGCAAGCCCGTTTCTCCCTACGGGGTTTCGAAGCTGGAAGCCGAGGGCGAAATCAACAAGGCATCCAAGCGGGGCCTCAAGGCAGTGATTCTCCGGTTGGGAACAGTCTACGGCTGGTCAGTCGGAATGCGCTTTGACACAGTTGTCGACAGGTTCTGCTTCCTCGCGGCAATCGGCTCGCCGCTCGGCGTCTACGACAGCGCCTTGAACGAGAAGCGTCCATACCTCCATGTGAAGGATTCTGCAAGAGCCTTCCTTTTCGCAGCTGAGAATTTCGAAAAGCTGAAGGGCGGTACATACAATGTAGTCGGGGATAACGACTCCATCGACCTCGTGGTTAAAAGCATAAAGAAATTCATTCCGGGCGTGGAAGTCAAGATAACTTCGACCCCCTCACTGAATCAGCTTTCATATGTCACCGACGACTCCAAGATAAGAAAGCTCGGGTTTAAAACCAAGTACACGATGGAAGATGGCGTCGGAGAGCTTATCAAGAAATTTTCTGTGTTGATGGGTCAAAGACTGACTGGCGAATAGTTTTTATTACCTCCCTCCAAAATCAACTCATGTTCGAGGACCTGAGGAAAAAGTTCAAGCAGATAGCCTCCATAGACCCCCCCTACGACATCATAAAGGGCCCAAAGGAGATAATGGAGCTCGCCAAGTACATCGGTTCTTCCGACCTCAGCGATGACGAAAAGGAACTGTTTTTCAACACCCTCAAGGACGAGTGCCTCTCGGAATACGGCCACGTGAGCGAAGAGAAGTTCAACGAAATCCTGGACAAGATAGAAAAGAAGAGGAAGGGAATTTCCGATTAGGCCGGCGTTGCCTCCTCCACCTTCTTCACTACATCATCGACATTCGCCTTCTCGCTGTTTGCCAAATCCGAGTAGAGTGCATTAATCCTGTCCACAGCTTCTTTCGCAATCTCGTATTTGGCCATGTCCACTGTTCCCGCCTGCTTATACGCCGCGAACATCATCTCAAGGGCTTTCGAGAGTTTTGAGATGTTCAGGAAGCTCATCGCAGCGCTCATCGACTTCAGGCCGTGGGCAGAGCTGTGAATCTCGGCTATCAAGTCACCGTTCTGCGGGTTGTCCTTGAGCTGGGGCAATTTCTTCAGCGCTTCGACATAAGCGGCAGCCTCCTCCTTGTAGGCATCCATGAACTCAGCCATGTCCGTCGAGTCCCCTCCCTCCGTCCCTGCACTTGGGGCTGGCGCTGGCTGGGGCGCTGCCTCCTGGGCTGGAGCGGGCGGGGCCGGAGCCTCTTTCTTGGGTTCA
>JBFYLO010000054.1:0-9276 GCA_041305385.1 Microcaldota archaeon
CGGGCATAGGCGCTGATTCGAAGTGCTTCGACTCGATGGCTGCCAAGGTCGAGTATTATCCCCCTGGCTCGATAAGCCCCGAATATACGCACACTTGCACCTCATCGACCTGCTATTTCCCTCACGAGGCATCCGGTTCTGTGAAGGACTCGCTGGAATTGGAGACTTCCGACCTTTCGGGGCTCTGGACTGCCAAGGTGTACAGGGGGAAGCACAACAAAAACGGCTCCTGCTCCTGGGAGTACAGGGCAACGACGACCTTTAATGTCACTAACTTCGATTATTCCTGCTCCATAGGGATTGTTTCCCCTGAAGAGGGCGAGATTTTCCTTGCCTATTACCCGGTCGCCGCGATAGGCAGGGTGATTTGCGATGGAAGGCCGCTGAACCCGGATGACTTTTATGTGCAGGTGGAGTGGGCGGAGAGCCAATTCTCGCCGGGCATTCCGCTCGAGGGCGAGGTCGGGGGAGACTGGCTCTTCACGACTTCCCCTGACAACAACCATTTCTACGGGGAATCCGGAGAAGAAAAGATGAGGGCGAGGCTCTACAGGAAATGCGTTTTGGAGAACTCGACTCCCTGCGATTACATTGTTTCGACTTCAGGCTGGAGAAACATATTCATAAACGCCCCGCCGGTCTCGGTTCCCAGTGGGAACGGGAGCGTGGCTCTCGGGGAGACCGCCTATTTCGACGGCTCGGCATCCTTCGACACAGACGGCGAGATAGTGCTCTACTCTTGGGGCTTCGGGGATGGGGAGAACGCAAGCGGAGCAACTGCTGGGCACGCCTATTCCTCAATCGGAGTCTACGCCGTTACGCTCATCGTCACCGACAATCTCGGGGCCACGAGCGAGAACTCCATAAGGATAACTGTTGGGTCTCCGGTCGCGGAGTATGTCGCCATCTCTCCTGAGAACGCGACCCTTGCCATTGGGGGCACGAGGGGTTATTCGGCAGCTGCGCACGATTCGCACGGGAATGAGTGGGACGTGACGGGCGAGACCTCCTTTAGCTCTGAAGGCGGGGAGTTTGAAGAGAATGTTTTCACTGCGGGAACAGTCGGGACTTACGCAGTTTATGCTTATTACGGGGACTTGTCTGCGTCCACATTTGTCACGATAATAAACGCGGAGGCGGAGAGGATTGAGATAGCGCCCGAGAACGCAAGCGTCGTTGCCGGTGGGACTCTCTTTTACAGTGCAACTGCCTACGACGGGTTTGGAAACTCGTGGGATGTGACCTCGGAGACTGATTTCTCCTCTGAGGGAGGGGGATTTATTTCGAATCTCTTCAGCGCGGGGAGCGTTGCGGGAACTTTCGAGGTTAATGGAACCTATGGAGGCCTTTCTGACAAGACCAATGTGCTTGTTGTGCACGGCCCGGCTGTCTCGATTTCGGTTTCTCCGGAAAATATTGAGCTTCCTCCTCTCTCTACTGAGAACTACACTGCAACGGCAAGCGACGAGCACGGGAATGAGTGGGACGTGACTGGCGAGACAATATTCTCAAGCGACGGGGGAACGTTCGAGGAAAATATCCTCACTGCTGGAACTGCTGCCGGCAACTTCACGGTGTTGGCGAACTACTCGGACCTCACGGATTCCGGGGAACTTGCAGTTGTCCCCGGAGAGCTTGTTTCGCTGGAAATCTTCCCCCGGAACATAACTCTCGCAGCCGGCTCTTCAAGGCCCTACACCGCAGTGGCCTATGACGAGCATGGGAATGGAGTAGATGTTACCGGTGAGACGGCTTTCTCCTCGGATGGGGGGAACTTCTCGGAAGATGTCTTCACTGCTGGGACAGCCCCGGGAGATTACATAATCACCGGGATTTACGGCAGAATCGAGAGTGAAATGATTCTCATGAGTTTCATGTCAGGAACGCTTGAAGCTAGCACCCCGGTCCACGTGACAACTGCCAGCGCGGCTTCGATTTCGATTGCACCGAAGACCGCAACCATAACTGCCGGGGGAACCCAGGCCTATTCCGCGACTGCGAGCGATGGGTTTGGCAACCAATGGGACGTTACTTATGACACGGCGTTCATCTCCGAGGCCGGAACATTCAGTGAAAACGTCCTGACTTCTGATGGGAGCACCGGAACTTTCGAGGTCGTCGGCGAATATGGCGAACTCACCGACTATGCGACCATAACTGTCAATCAGAAAGCGACTGAGCCGAGCAAGCCCGGAAATTCAGGGGGCTCGGGGTTTGGCTACGACTACCGCGCAGGCGGGACTGCGCAGCCGCCTCCGAAGAGCTGCCAGAAGCTCGGCGATGTCTGCAGCGAGACCGTTGATTGCTGCGAGGGCGCCTGCATCTCCGGAGCCTGCGCGATTCCTGAGGCCAAGCCGCCTGCGAAAAGGCTGGTCGAGGTAATCGCGCCCTCGGAGGCGAACGTGGGGGAGAGCGTCGAAGTGAAGCTCAGGTATATCGACAACGGGGAACCCGTGAAGGGAGCTGACCTCCAGGTGATTGCCCCGTCGTATGACATAATTCCGCTGGAGACGGATGAAAACGGAGTCGCGACTTATGTTCCCTCGCAGGAAGGGTGGCACGATTACCTGGTCCCGAATTACGAAGTCTGGGGAATCACTTCCACCTTTGTGAGAGGGAATGTGAGCGACCCGGGCAGGGTCACGATAATCAGGTACCTTACGAGGACTGCCAGCACCAATGAAAGCGGCTTCGGGCCGCTTACCGGGCTGTTCCTCGGGAACCTAGCCCCAGAAGTGCTCGGGTTGATTGTGCTGGTGCTGCTGCTTACGGGGTATGGTGCATACCTTTATTACAGGGAACAGCAGGAGCCTGAGATAGTGCTCGATGTCGAGCCTCTTGTGCCCATGAAGAAGCTGAAGGTGAAGAAGCCCAGGAAGCCGCCCGAGGTTCCCCCGGAGTTGCCCCAGCCTGCTCAGCCGGAGCAGCCGCAGAACCCGACTTAAATTTTTCTTTTACTGTTTTTTCTCCCATCTCTCGAGCTTGCCTTCGAATTTTCCTATTATGTCCATGATGCGGGAGGCTGACTTCCCATCGCCGTAGGGGTTCTTCGCGTCCCTCATTCTCTTAGAGACTTCCTTGTTCTCAACCACGTGCTTGGTTTCCTTGAGTATGCCCGCCTTCTCGGCCCCGATGCATTTGTTGCCGCCCGCCTCCACGCTCTCGGGCCGGTCCGTGACATGGCTAAGTGTAAGGCACGGGATTTTCAAGCATGCGCATTCCTCCTGCAGGGTGCCTGAATCGGTGAGGCAGACGTCGCTCTCAAGGAGTATCCTCAGCGCATCGGTGTATTTCGGGAGGCATGGGCTCCAGACTATGTGCTTCATCCCTGCGAGCATTCTGGAATAGCCGTATTTGGAAGCAGCCTGCTGGGTCGACGGCATCACCGAGCAGAAGACCGTGTAGTCCTTCATGTCCATTATGGAGTCGAAAATCCCCTGCATCCTCTCCTTGGAGAGCACGTTTTCGTTCCTGTTGCAGGACCAGAAAATGAGGGGCTTCCCGGGGTCGATTTTAAGCTGCTTGAGTATGGTGCTCTTCTTTTTCGCAATCTCCGCGTGCTGGAGCGCTGCATCCACGACTGTGTTGCCAGCCACGAATATCCTGTCTTCAGGGTATCCCTCTGAGAGCAGGTTTGCCTTGTTCTTTTCAGTGGGAGCGAAATAGAGTGCCGAACAGGAGTCGGCGCTTCTGGCGCAAATCTGCTCAGGGAAAGGCTCCCACGAGCCGGTCCGCAAGCCTGCCTCGACATGCCCGAGCGGAGTGAGGCAGAGGGAAGTTGCAAGAGAAATGAAGAGCGATGAAATCGTATCCCCGTGAGTTAGGACGAGGTCCGGCTTCTCCTCGTAGCATATCTTCTCCATGCGCTTCATGATGGTGGCGCCCATCTCGCATGTCGAGCCGCGGGCTTCGAGGTCATAATTCGGCCTGGGCATCTCAAGGTCATCGAAAACTTCCTCGTAAAGGTGCGGGGTGTAGTGCTGGCCTGTCCAGACGATGAGTGTCTTGTGCCCCCGCTTAACGCTTTCCCTGACTATGGGGGCCATTTTTATGGAAGCTGCTCTCGTGCCGAATGCGTGTATTAGTTTCATACCCTTTCCCACCAAGTATTGATTCTTCGTTAAAACTTATAAAGCTTTATTCGGGAGAACCGAACGAAATGCCAACTGATTTAAAACTCTCGCGAGAATGTTCTAAATGGACTCGAGAACTGTTTTTGTGTTTGGCTTTGCCATCGCCCTAGCCCTCACCCTTTTCGGATGCTCGAGAACTCTTCCGGAAGACAACGCTTACAAAGCGAAACTCGGCGAGGAGTTCAGGCTCAAGAGCGGGGAGCTGGCAGTCATCGAATCCGAGGGACTCGTAGTAAGGTTCCTGAATGTAACTGGGGACTCGAGGTGCCCAAAGGATGTCCAATGCTTCTGGGCGGGGCAGGTGACGGTTCTTGTCAATGCCAAGAAGAATGGCGTTGAATTGGGAAATTTCGAACTCACGCTAAGGTCAGGGGAACCGAAACTTGCAGAGAAGAAAATCGGCTCCTACACGATAAAGTTGTTGAGCGCCGACCTGCCATACGGGAAGCCGAGTGGAAGAGCGGAGGAAGTCAACGACTACCTCGCAAGATTTGTCGTGAATAAAGATTGACGCGATGGCTAGGCTGGTTCTATTGGGTCGACCGGAACCCCGTCCACTTGAATCTCGAAATAGACGACCCCTCTCCCGACATAGCCCTGCCCGATGACTTCGCCCATCTTCAATTCCTGCCCTGGGCTGACGCGGATGTCTCCGACATATTCGTAGACTGAGGTGTAGCGGTGCCCGTCAATCTCCCCGTTGTCGATGTCGATGTGCGAGCGCCTCCAAGCGCGGTCGCTGCGGATGAATTTCACCGTGCCGTCATAATTCGCCCGTATGAGCTCGTTCTCGAGGGCCAGAAGCTCAACCCCGTGGCTCGGTGCGTTGTTAATCCATGGGACCGGGTCGCCGAACCCGATGTCGAAGTATATTGGGTTCTGGATTGGAAGAACCCCGAGAACGGATTTGTAGGCGCCCTTCCTCAGCTGGTCCTCGAGCACAAGGCCCCTCTTCGGCTTGTAATATCCAACCTCGACTGGGCGGTTGGAAGCGGCAACAAAGTAGGCTACTGCCGAGCCGATTATTATCGCTAGAAACGCCATTGCAATGAGTTTCCTCCTATTCATTTTTTCCCTTCTGCTCTTCGTTGGATTTCTCTTCCTTTGCCTTGACCCTGACTCGCTCCCGTGTTTTTGGTTTCACAAGTTCCCTGAACAACCCGCGGATGCGCGTGGCCACCCGTATGGGCGTGGAGATTCCTTGCTTTTCAGCACAAACCTGGCAGTAGGGCTGGCCTCCGCGCCATGCGGGCGGATTGGCTGGCCCGTGGCAGTTGGAGCAACCCACTACGCCCGTGCTCGCGCCGAAAGGCTTCCTGTCCGGCTCCCAGGAGCACTTCGGGCAGACCCATCCGTCCAACTGGGCCCCGCAGCTGGGGCATCGCTTCGGGGGCTCCGGAGGCTCTCCCCTTGCGCAACGGGAACAAACCCCTCCCTCGAGCCGGGAACCGCATCTTGGGCAGTGCCCGCCTTCGCCCGGCTCGCCCCTTGAGCACCTTGGGCAGATTCCCCCCTCCATTGCCGAACCGCACCTCGGACACTTGGATCTCTCCTTCTGTTTTTTCTTCTCGATGCATTGATGGCAGAACTGCTGCTCGCCGGGTTCAAGCTGACTGCCGCAGAGCTGGCACCTTCCCCCTGCCTCCGCAACATCCTGGTAGCAGATGGGGCAGTAGAGCATTCCTGCGTGGTATTTCATCTCGACCCGGGGAACGTACATCCTGCAGCGCCAGCACTGGGCATTCTGCTCGTAAAAGGAATTGTCTACTTCTGGGTCGCCTTCGGCCATTGTATCAAATAGATTAACGCGGGGAGGTTGATAAATGTATCCGGTTATTCGCTACTTCTTCCCAGAACCGCCTTTCGAGCTCGATGGGTTTTCAACATCTGGCTTTTTCAGCTGATGCGGCCTTTTGCTATGCGCCAGAATCAGTTTTTTCGGAGTGATCATGGAGAGCTTGCCCCGCATCAGTCTCACGCTGCTCTCGTGCTGTCTCCCAATGTCTGCCTTGAACTTGCTCTCCTGGGTCTTCAGCTTTTCGGAGTGGTGCGTTTGCTCATGTGCCTGCGTTTGCCCAATCGCGTGATGAGCGACGGAGTGGTCGTCGCCCCCTGCGATGAGCCCTTTCGCGAGATAGCTGGCTTTCAATGGGTCGAAACCCGCCTCTTCCTCTTTTTTCTTTTTTTCCTTTTGAACGAGGTCCACGGGGTCCTTTTGTTTCCGGAGAATATAAAGTTTGGGATAAAACAAAGGAAGAACTGGGAAGAGCCTACTGGCCCTCCGCCTCCCCCTGTTCCGCATCTTCCGGGGAAGCCTCGAACTCCTCGGGCTTGTGCTGGAACTCGGAATCGTCCTTTATCTGCCCCCTGAGCTTGAGAACCTCGCGCGACAGGAGATAGAAAATCAGGGCCAGTGACCTGCGGCCCTTGTTGTTGCACGGCACAATCCAGTCGATGAACTTGGTCGAGTTGTCGGCATCGCAAAGGGCAATCACCGGAACGCCCGACACTGCGGCCTCCCTGACTGCCTGCCTCTCTCCCTTGGGGTCGCAGACCAAGAGGAGTTTTGGCTCGACGAAGCTCCCCCTGCCGGGGTTGGTGAACGTGCCTGGGTTGAATCTCCCGGGGAGAATCCTGCACCCGATTATTTGCGCAAATTTTGAAGCTGAGTTTATGGCATATGTTCGCGAGGCTACGACCACTATCCCGGATGCGTCGTACCTGCTTAGGAATTTCGCTGCGTAGCGAAGCCTCTCGTCCACCTTCTTGAGGTCGAGGACGTAGAGCTTGTCCTTTCTCGCCTTGTAGATGAAGGGGTTCATGTCGGACGTCTTTATCTTTGTGCCGATGTAGATGCCGGCCTCAAGATACTTCTCCTGCTGTATCAGCAACTCGCTCATAGGATTACCTCCAATCGTAATGGGGCCGCCGAGATTTGAATGCCCGGAGCTGGGTATTGCCATACCGCACTCTCTCGGGTCGCCGACACCCCATTCCAGGGAGAAGTCTCGCTAGAGCGCATCTCCAAGCCGGAAGGATAACCAGGCTACCCTACGGCCCCAAATTCTTGTTCCAGGATACTCGTATGCCCCTCATGGTTTAATCGTCGGGACAGCCGTATCGCCGAAACTCTTGTATTGGCGCAAGTAAGGGTTAAAAGGGTTTCGATGAAGAAGGACAAATTTCCGCAGAAATTCCCAATTTTTGCCTGGCAAAAACAGGCATCATTTTCCCGAGAAAATGATTGTGGCCGCATTGGAAATAGCAATTTCCAATACAAGAACAAAAAGAATAGAAAAAGAAACTAACGAAAAAGAGAAAGCTCAGCAGCTGCCCGTGGTAGTCGTGGTCGTTCCGTTTATGGTCTGGTTGCACTCCGCCGGCGGGTTGGTGAAAGCAGCGCAGATTCCCTGCTTGTATCCCTCGGGCGTCCGCGTAGCCTCGGATTGCACTCCGTTTATAACGAGCGCCGGGGAGCCGTGGACGGCATATTTTGTGTTGAGCTCAACTTCCGTCTTCAGCAGGGCGATTGCCTCGTCCTTCTCGCAGGTCTTTATCTTCTCAGTGTCTATGCTGAAGGTTTTCGCAACTGCTTCCCAGCAGGAGTCAACGTTCTGGTAGTTGCATGCGGTGTTCACCTTAAGCACGAAATCCCAGTACTTGTCCTTCTGGTATTTGTAGATGCAAAGCTCGCGGACGTCCTGGTTCAGCTCCTGTATCCCGTGCATCGAGCAGTACTTGCTCTCGTTGTCGAGACAGTAGTTCGGACCGCCTCCGCCGTAGTTCGAGTAGATTACATAGTGGGGCTGAATCTCAACCTTGGAGCCGAGGAGCTTGACCACCGGGGCCGCCACATCCTCTGCCTGGTTGCCGTAGGGGCAGTAGCTCATTGTGTAGAGGTGGACCTCGGGCTTCGCTGTCTTCGGGACGGTTTGGGCTTCTTGGGTCTCTTGCACCGGAAGCGTTTCGTCAATGTCGAACGGGCTGAGGAAGAAATACTTGCCGTCCTTTGTCACGTAGGTATCAGCGTCCTGCCCGCCCACCGAGATTTTTATCAGGTATACCATGTTCAACTCAGTAATGGACTTGAGAGTCGCAGTTGACCGTCCCTGCAATATCTGCTCGTTTATGTATTTCATGGTCTTGTCAGATGCCTGCTGGGAGGTCAGAATGCCCGTGGCTTGCTGGTTCTGTTGCCCCGTGAGCGTCTGGTTTCCGGTGCATGTTTCGGCCACAGCTGTCGATGGTTTGGTAATTCCCCAGTAAAGAACTACTATGAGGAGAAGCGCAAAAACTGCTGTGGAGATCTGCCAGATGTTGAGCTCGTTCTTACCTTCCTGCTTAACGGGTTCAATTTTCGATTCCTTGGACATTTTTTCCCACCCCTCAAGAAGTTAAATGATAAAATTTAAAGAGACGTATGTAAACGATGTAAAGCTGGAAGCCTAGAACTTCCCGTGCTTTATTACGTCTTCAACAACCTCAACGTGTGAAACGAACATCCTCCTGCAGCAGTAGCGCTTCACGCCGAGGCTGTCGAGGACTTCGGCAGGCTTCTCGCCGGCGTTCACTCGCTCTTGGTACTCCTCGTATTTATCCGCAATGACGGAACCACACGTGAAGCATCGCACGGGTATCAACATGTTACCACCCATTAAGCCTGAAGAAAGGGGCAGCGCCCCTTCTCATAAGCTCATCTATACGATTTCTGGTATCTTGCCCTTGCCTTCGGGCCCTTGTATTTCTTGGGCTCGACACGCCTCTTGTCCTCGACAAGCATATTCCTGTCGAGGGAGCTCATCTTTTGCTTGAGCTCCTCGCTCCCGGTTTGCTTCACCAGGGCTTTGGCGATTGCCACTCTCGCGGCCTGCATCTGGCCGACCACTCCGCCGCCTTTTACGTTCACCGCTATGTCGATGTTTGAGGCGAGGTCGCCTGCCAAACGAATGGGCTCAAGCACCAAATCGCGGAGCCTGACTGGCTCGACGAAGTCGATTAGCATCTTGTTTATCCTTACAACACCTTTGCCTTCTGTTATCGTAGCCCTTGCGATGCTCTCCTTCCGCTTGCCCCTCGCGTGGAAGAACTTCTCCTTCTTCGCCGCAGTTTTCTTCCCCGCCTTCTTCTGGGGAGCCGGCGCCGC
>JBFYLO010000055.1:0-4903 GCA_041305385.1 Microcaldota archaeon
GAATCGATGGCTGCGCCGCGGTCAATCAGGAGCTTTATCACCTCGAGGCGACCGAGCTCGGAAGCATAGTGGAGCGGGGTGTGGCCATCGACGTTCTTCGCGTTTATGTCCGCGCCCTTCCCTATGAGGAGCTTTGCCACGTCGCCCCTTCCCATCTCCGCTGCATAGTGGAGCGGGGTGCGCTCGTGCCTCTTTGCCTCGTGCTCGATTTCCTCACGCTCCGGATCCTGGTTGTGCTCTCCCCCGTCCTTGGCGTTCACGTCTGCGCCAAGCTCAACCAGAATCAACGCTGCGCGGGTCCTTCCGTTGAAAGCAGCGCGGTGGAGGGGGGTCTGGCCAAGGTAGTTCATGGCATCAACATTGCCGCCCTTCTCCAAGAGCGCCTTTGCAACGTCCGCCCTTCCAAGTTCCGCTGCATAGTGGAGCGGGGTCCAGCCGTTCCTGTCATGGCTGTTCGGGTCTGCGCCCTTGTCCAGAAGGAAGAAAACGATTCTGAGGTGCCCGTTGTAGGCTGCCTCGTGAAGCGGAGTCAGGCCATCCGGGCCCCTGAAATTGACATCAGCCCCTTTTTTTATGAGCTGCCGGGCCACTTCGACGTGGCCCTTGGAGGCGGCCTTTCGGAGCAGCAGGTTCCTGATTCGTTCCCTTGTCACGGATGGGATTTGAAAAAACAATTATTTAAAGGCAAGCAGGCAAAGGGCAAGCATGGAGCTGGACATTTTTTCTGCTGCGCTTCTCGGGCTCATCCAGGGGTTTACCGAATGGCTGCCGGTTTCAAGCTCCGGGCACCTGGTGGTGGTCCAGGCATTGCTCGGAATTGAGGTTCCGCCTGAGTTCGACATAGTGATAATGATTGGAACGACACTTGCTCTCGTCATCTATTTTCGGGAAAAAATAATCGGGCTCGCAAGAGGGCTTTTTGGGGGAAAGAAGGAGTCTTTTGAATATTTTTTGTTTATTGCGGCTGCGGGTTTTTTCACCGCGATAATCGGCTTTGCTGGAAAAACTTTTTTCAAGGGCCTGTTCGGGCAGCCTGTGATTGTGAGTTTATTGATTGCCGCAACTGGAGTTTTTCTTTTAATTGCATCTAGCAGAAAAAATCTCGGGGAAAAGATGTGCCTGGCGCGGGCCGGGCTGATTGGGATAGCTCAGGGGATAGCAGTGGCTCCTGGGATTTCCCGTTCTGGAAGCACCATTGGCACTGCGATGCTGCTCGGGGTCAAACCGAAGGATGCAGCCGAGTTCTCATTCCTGATTGGGGCCCCTGCCATGGCAATTGCTTCTGGGATAGAATTCTTCGGGGCTGAAAACGCCGGGGCCGGGCTCCCGGAACTCGCAGTCGGAGCGGTGGCTGCCTTCCTGGCCGGCTATGCGGGAATCGCCTTCTTCATGAAAATCCTCGAGCGCGGGAAGTTTGCCTGGTTTGGGTATTATTGCATCCTGGCGGGACTGGCCTTCGCCTTGCTGCTCTCTTTTTAGGGTTCCCTGAAACCCATGCCTGAGTATCGCGCTTTTTTCCCGAGATGCCCCTCAATCCTGAGGAGCTGGTTGTATTTCGCTATGCGCTCGCCCCTCGCTGGCGCGCCGGTTTTTATCTGCCCGGTTGCCAGGCCAACAGCTAGGTCAGAGATTGTGCAATCATCAGTCTCGCCTGAGCGGTGGCTCACCATCACGTTATTGCCGCTCCTGAACATCATGTCCGCGGCTTCCAGGCTCTCGGTGACCGTGCCTATCTGGTTGAGCTTGAGGAGCAGGCAGGACATGGAACCGGACCCGAGCCCGCGCTTCACCCGCTTTGGATTGGTGACTGTCAAATCATCCGCCACTATCTGGGCCTTGCTCCCGACGCTCCTGTTCAGGAGCGCAAACGAGTGGAAATCCTCCTCGAAGAACGGGTCCTCGAGGCTCACGATGGAGTAGGCGCCGACAAGCTCCTCATAGAATTTCAGCATTCCCTCATCCGTGGTCTCCCTGCCATCGAGCATGTAGGCTGCTTTTTTCTCGTCATAGAAAGAGCTCGCGGCTGAATCGACTCCGATGAAGACCTTTCCCTCGTAGCCGGTCTCCCGGATTGCCTCGGAGATGCAGTCGAATGACTCGCGAGCCTCCTTCATGGGGGGCGCAAACCCGCCCTCGTCGCCGACATTCTTCGCCCCAACCCCGTATCTCTTAACGATTATCTTGCCGAGGGCATGGTAGACCTCGCAACCCATCTGGAGCGCCTCGGAGAATGACTTCGCCCCTGCTGGGACAATCATGAACTCCTGAATCGAAAGGCTGCCCCCTGCGTGCTTTCCGCCGTTGAGTATGTTCATGAACGGGACCGGGAGGGTGACGCCTTTTCTTCCGCTGAGTTTCCCCATCCACTCGTAAAGCCAAAGCCCCTGGGAGGCTGCCCCTAGCTTGGCGAGAGCCATGGAGGAGCCGACTGTCGCATTGCCCCCGAGCCGGCTCTTGTTTTCAGTGCCGTCGAGCTTGAGCATCGCATTGTCAATTTCCTTCTGCCTGGCCGGGTCCTTGCCCTTGAGAAGCTTCGCAATCGGGCCGTTCACGTTCGCAACTGCCTTCAGGACGCCCTTTCCGCCGAACCGTTTTTCCCCGTCCCTGAGCTCGAGCGCCTCGTGGATTCCTGTTGAAGCGCCCGAGGGGGCGCTCGCCCTCGCGAAATGGGACTTGGTCGAGATATCAACTTCAATCGTGGGGTTGCCCCTTGAATCTATAATCTCCCTAGCAAAAATCTTGGTGATTTTTTCTGCCATCGAAACCGCCTCCACAAGCCTATTCAATATTCTCCTTAATAAATTATCATGGGATTTGGAAAGTGCGCTGTCTGCAGGGGTAAAGCGAACCATGCAGTGGCCCATGCCGGGGTAGGCTATTGCGACGGGCACTTCCTGCGCTATGTGGAAAAAAAGATAAAGCTCGGGGCCAGGGAGATCGGGATATTCGAAGCGAAAAAGCTTGGGGTTCTCATTGCTTGCGATGCCGGAAGCTCGGCAGTCCATTCAATCATGAAAGAAATTGCCGAAGAGAGAGGAACCGGAATAGTTGAGATAAGAACTAAAAAGGAAAAATTAAGCCCGAAAGAAATCGCAGGAATTGCGAAAAAGAACTCGGTGAATGTTGTGATTACCGGGCACTCGGTTGAGGATTTCATTCTTGAGATGCTCCTGCTCGCCTCATCAAAAAAGACTTCGAAATTGCTGAAGCTCGAGCCAAAAACCGGGATTTGGGGAAAAATTTCAGGGGTTTCATTCCCTGCCCCTGCCTTCAGAGTCTATAGACATGAGCTCGAGGAATACGCGAAGCTGAAGGGACTCCGGTTCAAGGCTCCTGGAAAGAGGACTGAACTCGAGTCTGGATTCTCATCGTTCATCGAGCGCCTTGAGACGCAGCATCCGGGGACGAAGCACAAGATGCTCAAGAGCCTGCTGTTCTTCAGTCAACTGTCGGGACGGAACTCTGTTCTGCGATGATTACTGGGCACCGGCAGTCCCAGCACCAGTGCTTCTTGTCGAAGTATTTGCAGGTGTTTCGAACAGTCACGTGGACGGACTCGCTGTCCCAGAATGTCCCGTCGGTGACGTTCACCATGAAGTTGTATCCCCCGCTCGAGGTCGGGCCCGTCCTCCAAGTGAATACGTTCCCGTTCTGGGTGAAGAGCGGCGAGTTTATGGAGTAGGCCAGGGCGTCTCCGTTCGGGTCGTACGCATTCGCGACAATTCTCACAAATCCGTACTCATTTACAGTGATGTTCACGAAAGGCGAGAGAACCGGGGGAACTGGGCCAGTCGGCATTGGGTGATAGTCCACTCCGTCGCCAGGGCCAGAGAGTACATATGTTAAGGGATAACCGGAGTTGTCGGCAAAATCAGACCAGAAGTTGCCAATCGCACTTGAGTTCCAATCATTATCCGTTGAGTAGGTATCTTCGTATGCCAAAAGTTCGTAATTATACCCGCTTCTTATGAAAATATTATTCCATATGAGATTGCCCGTAGCTCCAATGAGGCTGATGCCGCGCCCGTCATAAGCAGTGATGTTGTTTTCCGAAATTTCGCTGTAATCTGCATAAAGTGTAACACTTTCCGCTCCTCCGGTGTAAATCTTGTTCCTTTTTACGATGATTCCTGACCCGCCAATCTCTGCGCCCCAATAGTTCGCGACTATGTAGTTGTCTTCTATTGTAGAATTAAATCCATACACGGAAAGACCGGTGCCCGCATAATCGCCCCTCAATACATTATTCCTTATGGTTTCATTGGTTCCTGAATCAGAAAGCACACGAAATGATTCGTTTACGTGGTTGCCAGAAATCAGGTTGTTTTGTCCGTTAAGGATAGTAATCCCTTCGGGCCAATTGTACCTAAGAGTATTTGAGATTATCTTGTTGTAGTTCGGACCTTGGGAATAAATACCGTATTCGTTGTAGGTGATTGAGTTATCGACTACTTCGTTGTCGGAGTCGTAATACAGTTCCACTCCGTATCGATTGCCGTTTGCATCGTTCTCAGACAAAAGTACGTTGGAACTCCTTGATAGCATGAAACCCGAATACACGTTGTTTAATGCAGAATTATTGGAGATTGTGCTGAAGTTAGAGAGATAACTGAACACGCCATAATGGTTCGCCGAGAGACTGTTGCCGGTAACCGTTGCCCAAAGAATGGAGTTCAAGGCTATGCCTTCTCTGAAGCCGGAGATGTTGCAGTTTTTTATTTTTATATAGCTCGAGTTCTCTGCATAAATTCCGGAGTCAGTGAATAAGGGGTAAAGCGGATAATCATAGTCTCCATTGATTCTGTGTCCGTTGCAGTCCAGGGCGATGTTATCAGCTGCAATGATGAGCCCATTCCCGGAGCAGTTGAGCAAATCATTCTCGAGCACCGTGTCCGTTGTAATA
>JBFYLO010000056.1:0-7379 GCA_041305385.1 Microcaldota archaeon
TATCTTGCTCGCGGCCCTGTAGAAAGGCCCCGGCCGCAGCGCCCCCACCTGGCGGCTGCCGGCCCGGGCAGGCTGGTCGGCGCCCGGGAGCCGACCAGGCGGCATCCGGATGCCGCCTGCCGCGGTGCGCTGCTGCCCCAAGGTTTTCTGCAGAACCGCCCTTCAAGTTGTGGTTGCCGTAAAACAATAGAAGCCCTTGGAAGCGGATAAGCTTAAAGGCGAAAGAGAAACAGTTCTATTTCTTAAGATTTGAAAAGCAAGTTGTGCAGTAGGTGTGGGTGAAGCCGTTCTCGTCGATTGAGGTTCTCTTCTCCTCCTTTGAAAGCTCCTTCTGGCACTGCTCACACCTCATGAAAAGTCCTAGGTCCATACTGATCACCTGGAGTATTTTCTTCGTTTCTACTATTAAAGGCTTTTGGTCGGTATTAAGGGACAAATTTCCGCAGAAATTTGGCCGCATTGGAATTAGCAAATTCCAATACAATAAAAAAATTCGAACCGCTACACTTCAAACAGACGTTGCGCCCTCGGGGGCGCAGGATTGGGGGCCACGGATTCGAAGTTTACTTTACAGTTAGGAGAATTTCCTCCTCGAGCTCTTGCGACCAGTCTATTTTCGCGGGTTCTGTTTTTTTGCCCCTGGCGATTTTCTCAAGCCGAGAGAGGGACTTTGCAATGCTCCCAGTCGTGTCGATTTCGTAAATTTTTTTGTAATTGGCCTCTGCCTTCAGGGTGCAGTAGTCGAGCGCCTCTGCGAGAACGTTCTCGTCAATCTTTTCCTGGGGATAGTGCCTTTTGCCGAGCCTCCTTCTGAGAATCTTGGGGCTGGTTCTGAGAACGACTAATGCATCGACCCGGAGCTTCATTTCGCAGAGCAGGTGGCCCTCGAGAATGAGGTTTCGCTTCCCCCGGAGTGAGACGGCGAGCGCTCGGGCCAATTTACCCATGTCTGCGACTAGGACGCCCTTCTCTTTCCTGGTCCAGAGCCCCTTTTCCTTAACGAGGCCATTGGCGGGCAGGAGGCCCCACCCGAGCTTTTTCGAGAGGAGCTTCGCCAGAGTGCTCTTGCCCGTGCCCGGCACGCCGGTTATCGCGATTATCACGACATTATAACTCACCGCAAGATATTAAAACTTCGGGACCGAACATTGGTCCAGCGAGGTGGTTAATTGCGCACACCGGCAGTGGCTGGTTCATTTTATCCCCTAAACAAACAGGCACTCGAGAACGAGATTGACGGTTACCTCAATGAAGTGGAGTTCACCCACACCGAAGTCATAAGCCTGATGGCTGCCGTGATACCGCACGCCGGGTATATGTACTCGGGAAAGGTTGCAGCCTACGCTTTCAAGGCCATTGAGGACTTCGTAAAGAACCCGCCCCTCTTCGTGATTATCTGCCCGAACCACACCGGGAACGGCGCGCCGGTCGCCATATCGAACCAGGACTGGCTCACTCCGCTCGGGAAAGTGAAGGTCGATTCCGACTTCGTGAAGTCCCTTGTGAGGAACTCCCCGGACATGCAGATTTCCGAGGAGGCGCACCAATTCGAGCACGCGGTCGAGGTGCAGCTTCCCTTCCTCCAGCGCATCTACGGAAAGCAGAGGAAGGAATTCCGCTTTGTCCCCATATGCATGATGGGAACGGGCATAGATACGATTGAGGAGGTCGGCAGGGCGATATTCAAGGCGAGCGCTGAAACGAGGCGCGACGTCTTTGTGATAGCAAGCTCAGACATGACGCACTACGAGGAGGCTGAGAAGGCCAAGACGAAGGACAACCTGGCGCTGAAGGCTGTGGAAATCTTGGACTACAAAGGATTCATCTCGGCCATAGAGGACAACCACATTTCCGTCTGCGGGTATGGGCCGATTGGCTCGATGCTCGTCTATGCGAAGCTGAAAAATGCCTCTGCCGCCAAGGTCATTAAATACGGGACCTCCGGGGACGCAAGCGGGGACTACAGGTCAGTAGTTGCCTATGCCGCAGTAATAGTGAGCAGGTAAGGGATATGCTGCAAACAACCAAGAGGAAGGGCGCGCACGTCGACATATGCCTAAGGAAAAAGGTGGAGGCAAGGGCGAAGAGCGCCGGCTTCGAGGATGCCGAGTTCATCCACCAGGCCCTTCCCGAGCTGGATTTCGGGAAAATCAGAACCGGTTGCAAATTTCTCAAGAAAAAGCTTTCGGCCCCGTTCGTCATAGAGGCGATGACGGGAGGGTATCCGGGCGCTGCGAGGATAAATGCCGCCCTGGCTGTTGCTGCCGAGGAGAAAGGGGTCGCGCTGGCCCTGGGCTCCCAGAGGGCGATGATAGAAAACCCGGGCCTCGCCCAGACTTACGCTGTTAGGGAACGGGCCCCTTCAATCCCGATACTTGGAAACATCGGGATAGCCCAGGTGAAGAAGTACGGGGCTGAAAGGATAGGCGCGGCAGTTGAAAAAATCGAGGGGGACGGGCTGGTTGTTCACCTCAACCCGCTTCAGGAAGTGTGCCAGGGAGAGGGGGATACGGAATTCTCAGGGCTTCTGAAAGCTCTCGAGAAATTATGCGCCTCCTTAAACTGTCCAGTGATTGCAAAGGAGACCGGGGCAGGCATATCGATGGAAACAGCGGTGAAGCTTGAAAAAGCCGGAGTCGCGATGATTGATGTTGCTGGGGCCGGAGGAACTTCCTGGAGCGCCGTGGAATCATACCGAGGTACGGGCGAGAACGGGTTCTGGGACTGGGGCATCCCCACGGTCCAGTCAGTTGTGGAGTGCTCTGAGAATGTGAAGATACCCATAATTGCCTCCGGAGGGGTGAGGTCTGGCTATGACGCGGCGAAGGCCATAGCCCTGGGCGCTTCCTATGCCGGGGCTGCGCTGCCGTTCCTGAAGAAAATCCATTCCGGGGGCTCGAAATCGCTGTGCGCTGAACTCGAGGAATGGAAGAGAGAACTGAGGATTGCGATGTTCCTATGCGGGGCAGAGGACTTGGATGCCCTTTCAAAATCCCCCATTGCCATAGCCGGCAAGACTGCGGAAGTCCTGCGGGTGAGGGGGATAGAACCGAAAAAATTCGCGCTTAGATGATTACTCTTTCTTTGAGGAGAGCTTTTTCTCTATGTCGGTGAGCTGTGTGCTTATCCTGTCCATGGTGCGCCTTATGCCCGCGATTTCGTAGCCTATCGTTTGCATGAAGACCCTGTCGCTGATGGCAGCCATCGGCTCATCGGTCTCCTTCCTTTCAGGGGCCGCGGGCCTTTCCTTCCTCGGAGCTGCCTCTTCCTTCTTCTCTTTTTTCATTTCCTTCTTCACCATTGCCACCCATTTCCGGATATTTTTAAAAGAAGCGAACTTGTTGTGCCCGGTGCCCTTGGAGATTTCATCTCGCAGTTCCTTCAAGTGGTCCTTCCCAAGCCTGACGTCGCCGAGCTTCTGGAGCTTTCGTGTTATGATGTTTCTAGATTGCTCGTCCATAGCACAACAGAGTCCATTTGAGGCGTGATATTTAAATAGTTTGTCTAATGGAATCGCACGAAATTGGACTGGAAAAATCGCTTAAATGAAGGTTATGTGCAAAGCTGGTTCACCTCAACTTTTAAATACCAGGTTTACTGAAACAGTAACTATGGGTGACCAACAGGAAGAAACTGGGGAGTCTAAGGACGAGAAACCCGAGAGCCCGAGCTCTCCTACCCGGGGGATTGCCTCCAGGGGAGTTCCGTCTTCTGAAACTCTCTATCTTCCATCGCACTACGGCGGGGAGATTAGGTCGTTCCAGGATGCGAATGAGAACCTAACCCGGAACCTCTGGAGCCTCGAGGAAGTGCTGAATTTCGTCTTCGCGAAGAGATACCAGAGGAAATACTACGACACCGCGCTTGCGTTCATGAAACTGATGCAGGAGAAGGAAGTGCTCGGGGGAAGCGAAATCAATGAGTTCGTGAAGGTGAGCGGGGTTTCCAAAGCCACTTTCTATAACCGGGTCCTGCCCAGGCTGAAGCGAGTGGGAATGCTGAAAGTGGAGAGGGACACGATTGTTGCGGAAGAGGGAAAAAGAAAATATCGGCCGATGAGGATTTCGCTCTCGAAGACTTTCGGGAACTACTTGATGAAAATCGGGGACTCGTGGCTCGCAATCGTCGACGATGTGAGGAGCAAGAAGAAAGATTGATAATATGGCGAACATGTTGGACTCCGTTATTGCAGTTGTTACGCTTATCGCCATAGTTGTCTTGATTAAGGCATACGAACTTGTCGAGAATAAAGAAAAAAAGAAAATAATATGTATTGCACAGACGGTTTTTTGCGCTTTAACGGTTCTAACTTTCATGATGTATTTTCCGGCTTTGAGATTGGCGGTTAACGAGGGATGGAGACTTAGGTTCGATACTGGCTTTTACGCTATGATTCTCGTTGTGGCATTGAGTGCGACCCAGCTGGTTTTTTTCCTAAAAAAAATAATGGGCTGGGGAACTTCGCTCATTTTGTTTATATCGAGCCTCTTTGCGGCCGCCTGGTCTTTCGCTGCCGTTCAAGAAGAGGTGTTCGTACGCCGTTCCTGGGACGTAAAGCCGGATTTGGCCAACAGCTCAGGAATTGACATGTCAATCATCATGATTTTGATGTCTCTTTCGTTTTTATTTATGGGGCTTGTTTTGATAACGGATTATTATGTTTTTTATTGCGCGAAAAAAATGTCCGAAAAGAATGAATGATGAACTACTTGCTGAAAATCTGAATGATGTCCCCGTCCTTCAGGATGTGCTTCAGCCCGACCTTCTGCCCGCCGAATTTCGCCGACTTGCCCCAAATCGAGGCGTACTTGAAGCCCTCGGCGAGGCCCTTCACGTGGAGCTTGTGAATGACGTCCTCGACGGTTGAGCCGCTCCGAATCATCAGGGGCTCATTCAAATCGGCCTCGCCCATCCTCGGCTTCGTGTAGACCCGAATCATGCCGAGCTTGTCGTAAATTGCCTTCTTGAGATTCTCGATGTTCTGGTCGTTCTCGGCTGAGATGGGAACGAAAGCCCCGAGCTCCTTCTTTATTTGCCCGAGGTATTCCTTCTTCACGAGGTCGACCTTGTTCAGCACGAGAAGCGACGGGACATAGCGCCTGTTCCCGACGAGAATATCTATGAACTGGTCTGAAGTCACGTCTTCCCTTATGACGACATCTGCATTGTGCGTTCCATAAACGGCTAGGATTGACTCGATTGTCTTCTGGTTCAAATGCGTCAGCGGGACTGTCGCGTTCAGCGTAACCCCGCCCCTGCTTTTCGTGGTTATGACCACGTCGGGCGGCTTCTGGTCAATCCTTATGCCCATTGCGTCAAGCTCGCTGTAAATGAAGTTATCCTTCGTGCTGAAGACATCCAGCATTATGAGGACTAAATCCGCAGTGCGGGCAACTGAGAGGACTTCCTTGCCCCTGCCTCTCCCGTCCGAAGCCCCCACGAGTATTCCGGGAAGGTCGAGCACCTGTATTTTTGCGCCATTGTATTCCATCAGCCCGGGGACCACGGTGAGAGTTGTGAAATGATATGCAGCTGTGCGGGAATCCGCGTTTGTGATGTGGTTGAGGAGCGTGGATTTCCCGACTGATGGGGGCCCAATGAGGACTACTGTCGCGTCCCCGCTCCGCTTGACTGCAAAGCCCGGTCCGCCACCTCCTTTTTTCGCTGCAGCGGCAATCAATTCGCGCCGAAGCTTTGCGATCTTGGCTTTCAGGAGCCCGAGATGGAATTCAGTGGCCTTGTTGACCTGGGTCCGCCTCATCTCGTCCTCTATTTCCTTAATCTTCTCGGAAATGCCCATGCTCTCACTGGGTCGCACCCTCATCTCCGGACTCAGAAATAGTGCCCACTGACCCCTGCTCCTCGGCCTGCTTGCTTTTCAGTTCAGCTTTCAGCATCTCCTTGTAGCGGGACTCCCATTCGATGCCCACTGCCTTGAAATCAACTGAACCGTTCTCCTGCTCCATCTCCTTGAGGAGCTTGTTCGCCGCGGATTCGCAGTTGAGCAGGAAGTCAATCTCGGCCAGCTCGGGCCTCCCGAGCGCGACTGAATCGCGCGCAAGGTCCGAATATATCTTGCCCTTGAAGAACGCCTGCAGCACGTACTGGTTGGGCGGGATGCCGTTCTCATCGGAGCGCCTCTGAAGTGCAGGAGGGATGAAGTTCAGCGAGAGCTCGGACTCGAGCCTCGCAAGGTCGAGGTCCTCGAGGCTCCAGGCAGAGGCCTCCGGGTTGTCGATGAACAGGCAGGAGAGCTGGGAATCGCTTATGGCCGCGCCCCTCTTGAACCTGAATATCTCCACGAATTGCTTCTTCTCCTGGTCGGTCTCGAGAATCTGCGAAATCACCCTGAAGACCCGGCCCTTCCTGGTGAATTTCATCTTCTTCAGGAACGAGTAGCGGTCTGTCGCGAACATCGAAGCCGAGGGAACCCCGAACACGAGCTCGAACCGGTCCTGGATGTCGCGGATGCTGTGGGCGTGGAGGTTGTAGAGGCAGAAGACCCCGGGCTGCGTGTTGAGCAGGTTTATGATTCCCTGAATCGCCAGGCGGGAGCGAATCTCGTTGATGATGAGGCAGGACTCGCCCATTCTCAGGGACGCGTTCGCCATTGCTATGAGCGAGAGCTCGTTTGTCGTCTCAGTCTCCTTGTCCGAGCTCTGCACCTTCATGGCGCCGATGTGGAAGCCCCTCTTCCTGTAGGCGTTGACCGGAATCTCCTCGATGTCCTGAATGGGGAGAATCCTCTTCTTCGTTCCGATGCCAATGATTTTCGAGGAGGTGAATGCCGTTTTTCCCGTCCCCTTCAGCCCGAGAACTGCCTCGGAGCAGCCGAGGCTGACTAGAAGGTCGTCGTAGCCAGCGAAGAACGGGGACATGCTGTTGAGCAGAATATACTGCGCATAGGTGAAGGGCGTTTCCTTGGTGAGCCTGAGGGCGAGCTGGGTCTCCCCGAATGTGGCGGGCGGGCCCTGTATGTGAATCCTGAGGTTCAGCCTCGTCATCATCGTGTCCGCGATGGGCCTCTTCTGGTCGAATGCGACATTGGTGTATGAGCGTATGTTCTTTATGACGTAGTCGAGCATCTCCTCGTTGTATCTCCAGAGCGTGTGGCAGAGCCCGAATTTTGCGTGCTCGACATAGAGCGGGGAATTCTGGCCGTCGCAGAAGATATCGGTGATGTTGTCCCGGTCCAGGCAGAGGTTCTCTATCGGGCTCCCAAGGCCGACTGTCCAGTTTGTGACCTCGCGGCCCATGGAAAGGGCCTGCTGGGGCGAGAGCGGGACTCCCTGGGCTGTCGCCAGATTTATGAACTGCTCCCTGTACTCCCGCACCTTGGTCTCGTAAATCGTGGAGAAATCGATGAGCTTGTCAGTGGT
>JBFYLO010000057.1:0-14904 GCA_041305385.1 Microcaldota archaeon
ATAACCAAAATATGGGAGAACCCGAAGGGCGGGAAGCCTTTGAAGCATCTCGGCTTAGTCTATTCCGAAAGAATTTCCAACTTCCGATTAATTTACCAGTTCAAGAACGATAAGGTTCTTCTGCTTTGTTTCAAAAACAGGGACGAGGTTTACGAATACCTGAAAAAATAACTCATCATTCGACATTCGCGACTATTCTCCCAGAAACCACGTGTGGGGACCCCTGGGAGCATGTCTGGACAGTCCCTTCATAACTTGAATCTGTCTTGCAATTCCTATAAGCGATGCTCACTTTCATCTGCCTGAGCGAGCCTCTCTCAGGAGTCGATTCGGCCTGGTTTATCGGGAGCGTCACATTCAGCAGTTCCCCCTGTTTAACAAGGCCCGAGCCAGGGGAGCAAATCCCGCCCGAGCACGAATTTGTGTAAGTGTATTCGCCTCTTTTTCCCAAATCAGTCGTTGTAATGTTCACTTCCTCAACTAAAATATCGAACCCGAGCCCGTTGTTTATTGAAAACGAGATGGTGTAAGGCGCGCTTTCCCCTTTTGCGAGCCTGAAGCTCTGGCAATAGAAATCCGGCTGGAAATAGCACTCTTCCCTCATGTACCTAGAAGCGTTGAACATCCCCACAGAATAAAGGATAATCAGAATCGCCGTGAGGACGAGTATCGTCCACCCGTGGGTCATCAGGTACTCGATTGCCGCCTGCCCTTTCATCGAGGCCATGGATAGCTTGTAATGATTTGGCTTTAAATACTTGTTTTGGGATAATACAGTGTTTATTCTTGGTCATTCCAATGGCGCAACCTAAAAGTAAAAACGTGCTGATACTCCCCGAGAAGGGGCTTAAGCTTACTGGAAGGGTAGGGCCATTCACGCGCGTTCTAACTCCTGAGGACGCCCTAAGATACCACGAGAATGGCGAGACCCTTCTATCGGGAAAATTGGCAACAGAGCTCAAAAAAATACGCGATGCAAGTAAATTTATCAGTCTTTTTCTCCCAATCACCGGGACAATCTATTGCAGAATAGGGTCTCCTCCGGGCCCCAGCCTTAAGATTGCAGACAAAACTACTGGATGGGTCAGAATCTTGGATGGCATTCCCTCCAGCGCCACAGTTACATACAAGGCTACTCCGAGGGAGATAAATCCCCAAAAAGACTTCGGCACGATGTTCCTCTTCCTGGAACCGGCAGTATTCGACAATGGAAAGGCCGAGCTCCTTTACGAAGTTAGAATAGACGATAAGAAGAAAGAGACGATAATAACTCCGGCAAGCGGAGCAAAGTTCGATGTCCACCTAGGACTGGAACGGGACAAACTCAGTCTATCTCTACCCAATCACATATCCCTATGCGGAATTGCCCCCGGGGGCGAGCCATCCGTAGTTGTTTTCAACATACACACGACCCCATTTGGCATTATAACTGTCTCTTCAGCAGCCTGATTACTGTCCGGGCAGACCCAGCTCATTCAAAGATAAAATAGAGTTCAGGCTCGGGCAAAAAACAGTTCATAATTTGAAGCTCTTATACCACCGTTCGTATTCCTTGTGATCCGAGAAGCAGCGAACTACGAACAAGTCCTCGGCATCGATTTCGTAAACCATTCGTGCGTTCTTGGTCACGTTTTCAACATCGAAGGGTAAGCCGAACTTAAGGTGTCTCCTGGGAGGCATATTCTGCAGCTTCACCATATGCTTGATGAAAAGTCTCCGAAGCTGGTGCTCCATGTCGTCGAGCTCTTTCTCGGCCCTTTCAGAGATGCAGACTTTCACAGAGCATCACACGCCGTATTTCTTCCTTATTTGCTCAAGACTTTTTGTCTTGACCTTTCCGGACCTAATCTGCTCCATTTCGAACTCCACTCCCCTGTTGACGAGCATGACCTCCTCCTCGTCTATCTTCCTGTCCATCTCGATGAGCGCCTGCCTTATCGCCTCGGTCTGGTTGCCGGCGTAGCCCCGCTCAATCATCCTCCTGAGAATCGCCTCGTAGGGCGCGCCTAGATTGACGTTCATAATCCCACCGTGATTATTAGATGTGCATTGGTATATATATCTATTGGCCATTGGATGGGCATAGATTTTACTGCCGGAGATGCAAGGATTCTTAGGCCATTGAATAATTCGAATCAAAACAAAAGCGCGCCCTCGGGGGCGCTCGTCACTCGCCCGGTAAAGGCAAAAGCTAACCGTTCTCTCGAACCGAGGCCCCTACGGCGGCCAGACCGCCAGAGCCGAACCTCATCCCAGTCGCAGGTAAAACGTCGTCCTCGACGAAGAAAAAACTATCGGTTCGGGGAAAAAGTAAACGGGCTAGATTCTGGCAATCGAAACAGATAAAAACGAAAAGATGCAAAAGAAATGGGGGGGTGGGAGATATGCCAATTCCAAAGGAAATGGTGAACCGAAGAAAAAGCGGGTCGATACCAATTACTAATTTAGATATGGCAACATCAACAGCGATTCGCGTGCTTTCGAGAACAATAAAACCCGAAACCACCGAATCAATACCTGGCGCCAAATTGCCGACTAAAAGAAGGCGGGAAAAATTCCAAATGCCACCTCATGGCAAAGGAACAATTTACCTCCCAGAGGGCGTTAAACTGTCCGAAGACCCAGCAGTGCCAGGCACGACTATAAAGAAAAAAAGAGGAGGGAAATCTGAAAACCTCCCCGATTATGTAAAAGCGATGGAAAAGCTACTTAAGGAGGTGGCCAGAGAACATAAACGGAAAACCGGGAAAGACTTTATCAACTAGCTATTCCCCAAATGCGAGCTTCCGCCTCCCAAGCCAAGGACTCGGCACATCATTTTTTCCCGTCGTCCGCTCGCGCGAAAGGTATTTAAATCCTATCTCGTATATCATAGCCTGTCGCGTTTATCTCTCCGATAGGCGAGACGAAAACGATGGGTTGGAAAAACTCCACCTTCGAAGAAATGCGAAAGCATACCTTCGGCGGTTCAAAAAACAACTCATTTTTACAGGGACTCTGTTATGGGAAGAGGAAACAGGCCAAGCCATGGCTCGCTCCAGGTTAGGCCGAGGAAAAGAGCATCTTCGCAAATGCCGCGCATCAATAGCTGGCCGAAGGTAGAGGAAGCCACGCTTCTCGGCTTTGCGGGCTTCAAGGCGGGCATGACCCACCTCTCGATGATTGACGACGGGCACTCGGCGACGAAGAATCAGGAAATCGTCGTGGCTGCGACCGTCGTCGAAGTTCCTCCGGTGATTTTGTACGGCCTGCGGGCGTATGCTGACGATCAAAATTCTCTCGCATCGCAGGTCCTCTCTGACGCTTTTTCAACTGATGAAAAAATCTCAAAGCTCCTCCTTCTCCCGAAAACCAACGGCCTCGAGACCATAGAGAAGAACATTGACAAGGTCAGGGAAATCAGGGCCCTTATAGCGACACTTCCCTCGAAGACGGGAATCGGCGCGAAGAAGCCCGTAAAGATGGAGGTCGCGGTGGGGGGCAAGAGCGTGAAGGAGAAGCTCGACTACTGCAAGGGGCTTCTCGGCAAGGAGGTCCGCGCCTCGGAAGTTTTCAAGGAGGGCGAAGTCGTAGATTTGATTTCCGTTACAAAGGGAAAGGGCTGGCAGGGCGCAGTCAAGCGCCTCGGGGTCGAGCTCCAGAGGCACAAGGCGACGGGCAAAGTCAGGCACGTCGGAACCCTTGGCCCATGGCACCCGGCCCGCGTCATGTTCACCGCCCCGCAGGCAGGGCAGATGGGATACCACAAGAGGACCGAGATTTCAAAGAGGATACTGAAAATCAGCGACAAGCCAGAGGAGATAAACCCGAAGGGAGGGTTCATCAACTTCGGGGTCGTGAAGAACGATTACCTGCTCATAAGGGGCTCAGTCGGAGGGCCGAAGAAGAGGCTCATCCGGATGCGGAAATCCTGGAGGCCCGCCCCGGCGCCGAAGAAGCCTGACATAAAATCTCTCTCGAAGAGCTCAAAGCAAGGATAGTATGATGATGCATTGATGGAATGATTGGTGGAATCAATGAAAGCAAATGTTTATTCACTTGAGGGCCAGGCGGTCAGGCAGGTCGAGCTGCCCAAGCAGTTCACCGAGCCGGTCAGGCCCGACCTCATCAGGAGGGCGGTGATTTCCGAGCAGACAAGGGAATACCAGCCGAAGGGCTCGTTCAAGCAGGCCGGTGTCCAGACGAGCGCTGACTACAAGGGCAGGAAGGAGGACTACGGCTCGATAAAGAACCACGGCATCTCCAGGCTGCCGAGGGAGAAATTGCCCAAGGGCAGGTTCGGCAAGGTGAGGATAGTCCCGTTCTCCGTGAAGGGAAGGAGGGCGCACCCGCCGAAGCCGGAGAAAATACTCATAGAGCGAATCAACAGGAAGGAATACGCCAAGGCCATCAACAGCGCCATTGCAGCCACCGCGAAAAAGGAGCTGGTTTCCAAAAGGGGACACGCAGTTGAGGGAGTGAAGGAGTTCCCGCTGATAATCAGCGGCGATTTCGAGAAAATCGCCAAGACAAAGGACGTTATCAAGGTCCTCGCCTCCCTTGGGCTCGAGAAGGAGCTCGAGAGGGGAAAGGAGAGGAAGAAGCTTACCGGAGTTGCCGGGAGAAGGAGGGGCGGAACGAGGTCCCCGAGGACAGTTCTCGTGGTCCTCGGCGAGCAGTGCGGCGCCCTGAAGGGTTCGAGGAACATCGCAGGGGTCGACGTGGCTTTCGCAGGCCAGCTGAAGGCGAGCCTCCTAGCCCCAGGAACCCACGCAGGAAGGCTGACCCTCTGGACCGAGAACGCGATTAAGAAGCTCTCAGGATGATTGCATGAAAGTGTTGCTCTACCCAGTCACCACGGAAAAAGCGGTCGGGATGATCGAGCGCGAGAACAAGATGGTTTTCGTGGTGGACAACAGGGCCGACAAGAAGCAGGTGAAGGAGGCCGTTGAGAAGACTTACAACGTCAAGGTCGAGAAGGTAAACGTGATGAATTCCCTTGACGGCAGGAAGAAGGCGTTCGTCAAGCTTGCAAAGGGCTACACCGCAGACGACATTGCGGCGAAGCTCAAGATCGCTTAGGTTAGTTGGGTGAAAAAATGGGAAAGATGCTCATACAGCAAAAAAGAGGGAAGGGCTCTGCAGCCTACAGGAGGCCCTCCCACAGGTTCTTCACAAAGCTCACCTACAGGAAATACGACGACAAGGAGAAGACCGGGGTCCTGAGCGGGCAGATAACCCGGTTCATAGACGACCCGGCCAGGACCGCGATACTCATGGAGATAAAGCTTGAAAACGGAGAGGGAATCCACCTGCTTGCGCCCGAGGGGGCAAGGCTCGGGGATACGTTCCAGCAGGGAATCGAGGCGTCGATTTCCTTTGGGAACGTCCTTCCGCTTTCCAAGATTCCCGAAGGGGTGCCTATATATAATATAGAGGCGCACCCGGGCAACGGCGGCGCTTTTGTGCGCGCTGCCGGAACGAGCGCATTCGTTGTCTCCCGCGAGGGGAGCACAGTCACGGTTCTCCTGCCTTCAAAGAAAACCAAGAAGCTGGATGCATCGTGCAGGGCTCAGATAGGCGTCATCTGTGGCGGAGGCATGCTCGACAAGCCCATGCTCACGGCAGGCGCCAACTTCCACAAGATGCACGCAAGGAACATGACCTGGCCGAACGTCAGGGGTGTTGCAATGAATGCAGTAGCCCACCCGCACGGAGGCAAGCAGCACCACGCTGGAAAGCCGACGACCGTCTCGAGAAACGCGCCCCCAGGACAGAAGGCCGGGCACATTGCCGCCAGGAGCACGGGAAGAAGAAAGGTTCTGAAGACCAATGACTAAAAGAGCTGATAACGATGGCAAGAAAATTTGTTTATAGGGGAAAGAGCATCGAGGAGATCAGCAACCTGACCTTCGAGGAGCTCATGCCATTTCTCACTTCGAGGGCCAGGAGAACCCTGAAGAGGGCGGCGGCCAATTACAAGAAACTGCTCTCGACTGTCAGGGGCGCCAGGAAGCAGAAGCTCGACGGCAAGGATGTCACAATAAAGACCCATGTGCGGGAGGCGGTGATTCTCCCGGATTGGGTCGGGCTCAAGTTCGGAATCCACAACGGGAAGGAATTCAAGATAGTGGTCATAGCCCCGGAGATGGTCGGCTACAGGCTCGGGGATTTCGCCCATTCGACCGGCAGGGTTCTTCACTCGGGCCCGGGAGTCGGAGCCACCAGGGGAAGCAAGTTCATACCATTGAAGTAGGGATGTCTTTATGCCGCACTACGGATACTCATACAAGGAAACCGCTGCGAAGTTCGCGAAGGCCCAGGTCCACGACGTCGATGCATCGTTCAAGGACCTCGGAGCCGTATGCGACGCAATCAGGCGCAAGCACGCCGATGCAGCAGCCGAGCTGCTCGAGAAGGTTTCGGAAGGCGGGACCCCAATCCTTTACAGGACGCACAACAAGAGGCTCGGCCACAGGCACGAGCTCGGCGGCAAGAAAGGGCGGTATCCAAGGAAGGCAGCAAAAATCGTGCTCCAAGTCCTGAAGAACGCGCTCGCAAATGCCTCGACCAAGGGGCTCGGCGACCCGCTAGTGGTCGCCCACGCCTGCGCGAACAAGCAGATGATATACCCGAGGATGGCTTCGAAGGGCACGAGCAGGAGATCCAACTACGAGACCGCCAAGGTTGAGCTGGTCCTTGAGGAGTCGCCCGAGGCGCAGAAGGCTTTTGCCGAGAAGAAGGAGAAAGCCGCGAAGGCCATTTCAAAGCCCGAGAAGGATAAGCTCGTTAACGACGAGGCGAAGCGGCTCGCAGCCCACGTGGCAGGGGTCGTTAAGAAGAAGGCTGCAGAGAAGAAAGAGGAGAAGAAGGAAGAAGTGATTGGCGCTGACAAAAAGGAATGAAGGAAAATTAGGGGGATTGCTTGGCAATTGAACGAAAATTCATCGAGGATTCCATAAACAGATACCGGGTCGCCCAGTTTTTGGAGAAGGAGCTTGACAGGGCGGGATTCTCTCACGTAGAGATTCAGAGGACCCCGATGGTCACGAGGATAGCGGTCTCGGTAACGAACCCGGGCCGCGTGATAGGGAAGAAGGGAAAGTCCATCAACGACCTCACAACTGCAGTCCAGAAAGAATTCAAGATCGACAATCCGCAAATCAGCGTGGTTGAGGTATCGACAGTGGAGCTCGAGCCCAGGCTCATGGCGAAAAAAGCGGTGAAAATGATAGAGATGGGCAAGAACATCAGGAGAATCCTCCACGCTACGCTGAAGATGATAATGGACGCCGGCGCCCTGGGTGCCGAGGTCATCGCGAGCGGAAAAATAGCAGCCAAGGGAGGCAGGTCAAAGAGGCTTCGCGTTTCAGCGGGCTATCTGCCGAAAGCAGGCGAGCCCTCAAGGCTTGTGAGAATCGCATCCATAACCGCCTACCCGAAATCCGGCGCAATCGGCGTCGTGGTCAAGATTGTTCCTCCAGGCACGGTATTCCCGGACAAGAAAGAGGTGAAGCCGGTCGAGCTTCCGAGGGTCATAAGCTCCGCTGAGCTGACCGACGAGAACGAGGCAGTGAGGAGGGTCGCCCAGGAGGGGACTTCCGAGCACGCGCCCCACCACAAGCCGGAACACAAGCCGGAACCGGCCCCGGAACAGAAGGCCGAGGAGAAAACCGAGGAAAAGGTTGGGAAAACCGAGGAAAAGGTTGAGAAAAAAGAGGAAAAGGAGTAGAATGACCATGGCGATAATGCGTGTTAAGGAAATCAGGGAACTTGCCCCGGACTTGCTCGACAAGAGGATTGAGGAGCTCTCGGTGGAGCTCAACTCCGAGCGCGGCACAGTCGCAAGCGGAGGAAAGGCGAGCAATGCAGGGAGGATTAGGGAAATCAGAAGGACAATCGCGCGCATAATCACGATAAAGAAGGAAAAGGAAAAAGAGGCCAAAACCGTTAGCAAGGTCGATGCCAAGAAGAATGATACGGGGTGATTGGGAGCAATGGCTGAGATATGCCCAAAGTGCGGGTTGTTGAAGGACATCTGCGCCTGCGACGTGCTGGAAAAGGAAGAGTCCCAGCGCATCAAGGTCTATTCGACCAAGAAGCGCTTCGGGAAGCTCGTGACCATCATTGAGGGGCTCGATAAGGACGCCCTGGAAAAGACGGCCAAGGAGCTCAAGCACAAGCTGGCGTGCGGCGGAACTGCAAAGGAAGGCGCAATCGTGCTTCAGGGGAATCACAAGGACAAGCTGAAATCCCTGCTGGTGGCGTTGGGCTATTCCGAGAGCAGCATCACCGTAAGATGAGTTGGTATCCGTGCTGAACAGGGACAACGTGCTGGTCCACGAATGGATTGGCTTGAAAGCGAGAGTGAGCAAGAGCTCTTGTCGGGCCATGGAAGGGCTAAGTGGAACGATAATCGACGAGACCCGGAATACGGTTGCTCTCGAAGGTCCCGGCGGACAGGTGAAGCGTGTCCCGAAGAAATCCTGCACTTTCGAAATCGAGATCGGGCCTGGATGGGTTTCCGTTGACGGAAGTTCCGTCTGCTATGCTCCCGAAGACAGGCCCAAGAAATTGATGAGGACTATCAGGTAATGCTCCCAAATCGGTGGTTTTGATGGAATGCAAAGACTCGAAGTGTTTTGTTCACGGGGACCTGAAGGTCCGGGGCGCGAGGACCGAAGGCGTTGTCGTTAGCGACAAGGGCAAGAACACGGTCATCATAGAGCGCGACCTCGTGAAGTTCATATCGAAATACGAGAGATATGCGAGGAGGAAGTCCAAGATTGCGGCGCACAACCCCCCCTGCATCGGAGCGAAGCTCGGCGATACCGTCGAGATAGGCGAATGCAGGAAGTTGAGCAAGACCAAGGCCTGGACAGTCACCAAGGTGCTGGCGAAGGCCGAGGCTGGCAGGCAGAAGAGGACCAAGAAAACAAGGTGAACAGATGAGGGGTCTTGAATCAAAAATCACAAGGGGTCTTTCAACAGGCTCAGTGCTCACATGCGATGACAACAGCGGCGCAAAGATAATCATGATCATAGGAGTGAAGAAGTGGAAGAGCAGGAAGTCGCGCCAGCCCAAGGTCGGCATAGCCGATGTGGTGGTTGTCGCAGTCAAGAAAGGGACCCCCCAGATGAGGAAGAAGGTCGAGACAGCAGTCATCATAAGGCAGCGGCAGACCATAAGGCGCGCTGCAGGCTACAGGCTTTCTTTCGAGGACAACGCGGCCATACTCATCGACGACCAGGGGCTTCCAAAAGGGACCGAAATCAAGGGAGCCATAGCCCGCGAGGTGGCGGACAGGTATCCGAAGGTCGCCGCAATCGCAGCAGCAGTGGTTTGAGGTAATGCTTATGCCAACGAAACCGAGGACGCAGAGGAAGGCGCTTTACGCGCTCGAGCTCCACAGGAAGCACGCCCTCGTGAGCGTCCACATCGGCAAGGAGCTCAAGGCGAAGCTGAAGACAGGCGCCAGGAGCCTCCCGCTGAGAAAGGGAGACAGGGTCAAGATAATGAGGGGAAGCCACAGGGGCAAGAGCGGGAAGGTGCTCGAGGTCGACCTCAAGAAGAGCATTGCATTCATCGAGGGCATCGTAGTCCGGAAGGCCAAGGGCGGAGAGGTTCAGGTGCCGCTCCAGCCGTCCAATCTTCTCATGGTTGATGGGGATTTCGGCGACGAAGGGAGGAAGAAGCTCCTCGCGAGGAAGAACAGGGGTTGATTGAATGGCAAAGAAGGGAGGCTCATCTCACTTGAAAAGGATTTCGTCTTACAGGTCTCTTACTGTGGCCAAGAAGACCCACGATTGGATTATAAAGCCAGGCCCTGGCCCCCACAGCAACAACCGGGCGATTCCGCTCGGGGTTCTCGTGCGAGATTACCTGGGCCTTGCCTCGACTTCCAAGGAGATGAAATACATCCTAAACAACGGCGAGGCTTTCGTGGACGGAAGGAAGGTGAAAAGCCCGAACTTCCCGGTAGGCTTGATGGACGTGGTTTCGCTTTCGAAGATAGGCAAAGCTTACAGGGTCGGCATAGATTCGCACGAGAGATTGGTGCTCAACGAAATAACACATGAGGAGGCGGGCTTGAAGCTCTGCAAAATAAAGAGCAAGAGGACCCTCTCCACCGGGAAGCTGATGCTCGGGCTTCACGATGGCAAGTCAATTCCCGGGGACAACAACTACAAAGTCGGCGACACCGTCAAGATAACGCTTCCTGGGAACAAGGTCGAGAGGCTCCTGAAGCTCGCGCCTGGCGCCCGCTGCCTGATTGTGAAGGGAAAGCACGCAGGCAAGCTATGCAGCCTCAAGGAGCTCAGGGTTGTCGGCAACAGGAAATGCGAGGCCCACATGGAGGTCGATGGCGGGAATTTCATAACCTCAAAGGGGCTCCTGTTCGTAGTCGAGTAATGCTCATGAATGGTGTTTAAGATGGAAGGAACTCAGAATCCGATGAAAGAAATCCTGGTTACGAAGGTCACGCTTAACATAGGCGCTGGCGAGGCCGGTCAGAAACTCGAGAACGCAAAAACGCTTCTTGCCGTTATAACGGGCAGGGAGCCGGCCATAACTACGGCGAAAATCAGGAATCCCCTATTCAAGATAAAGAAGGGGGACAAGATAGGCGTTAAGGTCACCCTCCGGGGCAAGAGCGCAAAGGACCTGCTGGATCGCGCCCTCCGGGCCGTCGACCACACGCTGCCTGCGCGGGCATTCGATTGTAACGGCAATTTCTCTTTCGGTGTGAAGGAGTACATAGACTTCCCAGGTGTGAAGTACGACCCAAAAATCGGCATCATCGGCTTCGATGTCTGCGTGACTCTGAAGCGCAGGGGCACGAGGGTTTCCGGAAGGAGGCGCGCCAGGGCGAGAATCGGCAAGGGGCAGAAGATAACCCGCGACGAGGGCATTTCTTTCGTCAAGGGGATGAACGTTAATATCGAATAGAATGGTGATAGTTATGGCAGAATCTCAATCAAAAAAGACGGCCGCCTCTAAGAAGCTCAAGTCTAAATTCAAGGGCAAGGGCAATCGGAAGTGCAGGTTCTGCGGCACCGCAAGGGGGCTCGTAAGGAAATACAAACTCTACATTTGCCGAAGATGCTTCAGGGAAGTAGGCGAAGAGATAGGGTTCAGGAAGTTTTAGGTTCAGGTGATGAAATGGCTAACGACCCACTGTCAGATGCTCTCAACGTCATAAAGACTCATGAGATTGTAGGCAAGAGGGATTGCGAGATAAAGCCAGCTTCCAAGCTAATCAAGGAGGTGCTCGGGCTCTTCCAGTCCCACAACTACATCGGTGAATTCGAGATGGTAGACGACGGGAAGTCTGGCGCGTTCAAGGTGAGGCTCCTGGGAAGGATAAACGACTGCAAGACCATAAAGCCGCGCTTCCCGGTCAAGAACCAGGACTGGAACAAGTGGGAGCAGAGATACATCCCGAGCAAGGACTTCGGCCTGCTCGTGGTTTCGACCTCAAGGGGCGTCATGACCAACCTGGATGCGAAGAAGAAGAGAATCGGCGGAAGGCTTATCGCGTACATATACTGAGGAGATAATGATGATAAAAGTTCCTGAAGGAGTGAAGGTTTCCGTAAGCGGAACTACTGTCAATGCCGAAGGCCCGAAGGGAAAGCTCTCGAGGACTTTTCCCATAAAGGACCTCAAGCTCGAGAGCAAGAACGGTTCGCTGACGGCGGTTGCGCCTAACCTCATGATTACAAATACCGTAGAAGCCCACGTGGCGAACATGTTCAGGGGAGTGACAGATGGCTATTCCCAGAAAATGCAGCTGATATACTCTCACTTCCCGATAACGCTTGAAGTCAAGGGCCAGTTCATCTCAATAAAGAACTTCCAGGGCGAGAAGAAGCCGAGGCGCGCAAAAATAGTCGGCTCTACCAAGGTCGATATCAAGGGCCAGGAGATATTCATTTCTGGCACAAACAAAGAGGACGTTGGGCAGACAATCGCCAATATAATGACTGCCGCAAAAATAAGGAAGAGGGACTCAAGGGTTTTCCAGGACGGGCTCTACCCGGTTCAGGAGTAGGATGCTTATGAAAATTTCCAAGAGGGACAAGCCGAACTTCAGGCGCAAGAACTACGGCCGAACCACCCGCAAGAGGATAAAGGAGGGGTGGAAGAGGCCAAGGGGCACTGACAACAAGCAGCGGATGAAACGAAAGGAGCACGGAAAGCTCCCGAGCATAGGCTGGAGGAACCCCAAAGAAATCAGGGGGACCCACCCGCTCGGAGCCTACGAAGTCATCGTCCACAACCCGGATGAGCTTTCCCAAGCCAAGGGAAGGCTCATAAGGATTGCAGGCCCCGTTGGGAAGAAGAAGAGAATGCTCATAGTCAAGAAGGCCGAGGAGATGAAGCTCACGGTATTGAATGCTTAAGGTGAAATGGATGTCCGTCAAGACAATCAGGCGCATGGCTGCTGAACTGCTCAAGTGCGGGGAGAGCAGGGTTCTGCTAGACCCTAACGAAGCCAAGAAGATAGAAGAGGCCCTCACCCGCGAGGATGTCCGGGGGCTCATCAGCTCAGGGATAATCACCCGAAAGCAGAAGAAGGGAGTCTCACGCTGGAGGGCGCGCCACAGGCGGGCGCAGAAGAAGAAAGGAAGGGGCAGGGGTGCAGGGGGGATAAGGGGCAAAAAGTACTCGAGGCTCCCGCAGAAGGAGATTTGGATGGCAAGAATCAGGGCGCAGAGAAAGCTCATCAAAGGTCTCCTCGGAGAGGGAAAAATCGAAGGTGCGGCTTACCGGAAAACCTACAGGATGGTAAAAGGAGGGGCCTTTAAAGGCAAGAACCAGCTCCTGGCCCACATGAAGGAAGCAGGAATGCTTAAGAGTTGAGATTTATGGGAAAAGCGACAGGTCCAGCTTACAGAGTTCCGCTGAAGAGGAGACGAAAGAATCTCACCAACTACGGCAAGCGCATCGGGCTAGTGAAGTCTAAGGTGCCGAGAATGGTTGTCAGGAAAAGTTCCAAGCATGTGCTCGTTCAGTTCATCCAATACGCCGAGGGCGGAGACCGGACTATAACCTCGACGCTCTCGAAAGAGCTTCTGAAACACGGCTGGCCTGAGAGATGCAACACCCCGACCGCATACCTCACAGGGATGCTGGCAGCGAAGAAGGCGCTCAAGAAGGGAGTTTCAAAGTCCGTGTTCGACATAGGGCTCCAGACTCCCTCGAAGGGTTCCGTGCTGTTTGCAGCAGTCCAGGGCGCTGCCCAGGCCGGAATCCAAATTGCAGTGGGCGAGGGAATGGCCGACGAGTCGAGGGCCAAGGGCGTCCACATCGCCAATCTGGCAAAGACCCTGAAGGGAAAGCCAGATTATGAAAAGAAGTTTTCCGCTTACCTGAAGGCGGGCGTGCAGCCCGAGCAGATTTCCGAGCTTTTCGAGAAGGCTAAGGATTCCATCTCAAGAGGTGAAGTGAGTGGCTAAAGGAAGACCAAAGCGCGACCGCGGCCCACCGCGACGCGAGGAAGAGGAGGCTCCGTGGGTTCCGAAGACTTCAATCGGAAAGCAGGTCATGAACAAGGAGATAATCTCCATTGACCAGATTTTCGAGATGGGCAAACCGATACTCGAGCACCAGATAATCAACACCCTCGTTCCGAACCTGAAGGAGGAGGTTCTCGAAGTTTCGATTACTCAGAGGATGACCGACTGCGGCAGGAAGACGCAGTTCCGCGCAATAGTGATAGTCGGGGATTCCAACGGCCACGTTGGCGTCGGCGTAGGGAAGGCCGACGAGACCAGGCCGGCCATAGAGACAGGCATAAGGAATGCCAAGAGGAACCTCATAAAGGTCCCGCTCGGCTGCGGTTCCTGGGAGTGCGGGTGCGGCAAGAGGCACACGGTCCCAATCAAGGTGCTTGGGCACAACGGCAGCGTAAAAATAACACTCAAGCCAGCGCCCAGGGGCGTGGGCATAGTCTCAAACCAGGTCGTGAGGAAGGTGCTCTCTCTCGCCGGAGTCAGGGATGCCTGGGCCTTTTCGAGGGGCAAGACCAGCAACGTCTACAACTCCGCGATGGCGGTTTTCAATGCGCTCGACAGCCTCAACAGGATGAAATTCACGGGCAACTGGGAAACCGAGGAGCCGCCCCCCCAGCCGGAGGCGCCGAAGGAAGAGGGCGCCCAGGGCGCTGCCCCAGAAGGCGAGAAAGCAGCTTAATGATTATCCAGGTGTTTTGAAATGGCAGGAAAAAAGATTGCAGTCGTGAGGGTTCGAGGTTCAGTTGGGGTGCGCGGCATTCTGAACGACACCATGAGAATGCTCGGGCTTACGAGAGTGAACCACTGTTCGATAGTGGACGAGGCTCAGCTGGGCATGATTCAGCTTTGCAAGGACTATCTCACCTGGGGAGAGATAGACGAAGAGACTCTCTCAATGCTCATAACAAAGCGAGGAAGAAAACCCGGAAACAAAAGGATAGCCCCCGAAGATATCGAGAAGGCAGGGGTTAAGAAAATCGAGGACTTCGTTAAAAAATTCATGGGCTCTGAAGCGAAGCTCGAGGCCCTCGGCCTCAAGAAAGTCTTCAGGCTGCACCCGCCGAGAAAGGGCCACGGCTATGTGAAGCTCCATTACCCGGCCGGCGCCCTGGGCTACAGAAAAGGGGAAATAAACGAGCTCCTCAAGAGGATGATGTAATCTTTAATAATCGCGCGAGGTTGTTATCGTGGTTGTAAGACACAGAAAAAGGGCTACGCACAAATACCACGGCACGAGGTCGTGGGGCGCAGGCAACACCAAGAACCGCAGGGGCAAGGGATGCCGCGGCGGGAAAGGGAATGCCGGTCCGCAGAAGGCCAGGTGGACCTACTTCACCGCTTTTGAGCCCGACCATTTGGGCAGGAGTGGTTTCATCAGGCCTGTCCAGAAGAAATGCCTTCCGA
>JBFYLO010000058.1:0-9998 GCA_041305385.1 Microcaldota archaeon
CCGCTTGGACCAAAAATCAGGTCTGCCGAAGGCTCGGCCGATTCCCGGAATGTTTTTCCGCCAGGAAACCGCGGCTCGGGCCCCCGGCAATTGGCGCGCCCATTGCCAAAAAAAAGAACTGGCGCGCGAGCCCGAGCGAAACCGCTTTCGGGTTTGGCCAGGAGCGGGCACATTCAGAATCTGGCTGCGCTTTCCAGAATAGAACGGTCAGTTCATCTTATATACTAGTTTGTGCAAATACAGTATATCTAGTTCTAGGGGGAGCTTATGGCTGCGTTAGCTTCTAAACCGGGGGACATGAGGGCACAGTTAGCTGAAGCTTCTAAAGTTTTGAAAAGGACGAGGAGGATAATCCAGAAGCCGATAACCGATAGGATTGATAAGGGCTATCGGTCAGACCTCACCTCGCGTTTCATTTCCCTGATGGAAGAGAAGGGGTTCATACTGCTAAACAAGGAAGGAAGCGACCACTATAAAACATACAGGGCCGAACTCGATTATCTCCTCGATTCGGGAAAAGGCGAGATGCTCTTCAAGCGGAAAGACGGCTCGAACTTCTTCGTATTCGCAAAGAAGGAGAAGGGAGGGATCAAGATACATTTCACCAATCCGGATACGAGCGAAAAGGCCTGGGAACTGAAGAGGGAGGCGATAGTGAAGACATTCGTTGTCTTCTCGGAAAAGGGGATGGAGAGCGCTGTCGGGGAAGTGGTTGAAACTTCTGGGAAAAAGGGGGCCAGGACCCTGTTCACGAACATGCACAGCCATCTGGGGTATCTCAACGTAGGGCTTGTTCGTGGAAACGGAGTCCGGATGAAGCACGTGGCTGACGACGGGGTGTCCTCTGACAGGGACCTGATAAGGAACCTGCTCATCGCAAACTACGACATCGACGCGAGCGGCTACCATAACGTCTTTAATATTGAGGATTTCCGGGCAATATCCCGGCTTGAAGAGGCAGTAGGGGTGAGGAAGATTGCTTCCTTGGAGCTGACGCTCCCGGTCGAGGACACGACCCAGCCGCTTGGATTCAGGAACGGCGCCCACCACATGGTTTATTTTGCAACCCCAGAAGACGGAGAGAGATTCCATGAACAATTCCTAGTCCCGAAAAGCCGTGAACTGCCTGGCGAGGCTCCCGATAACGTGTGGTACTGGAAAACGCTGAAAGACATGAAAAAATGGGTGGACGAGGGGAAGCTTGCGATTGGCCTTGCGCACCCCGCCGGCAGGCTTACCAGCATAGTGAAGGGCGCGTTCGTCGCCTGTGGGGCCCTGAACATAGTGGAGATAGGGAAGCTCAGGCTCGCAGACCTAATTCGAAACATACAGGAATTCAGCATGGCTGTTGCAAACTTCAACCTCACCATAAAACCTGCAAATATGAATCCAGTGAGCGACAAGGTTAGGCGCAGATTCAGAATCTGGATAAGAAGTGCGTTTGAACTCGGTAGGAATGCGGACGATTTGATAGTTCTCACGGAACCGAACGTGAACTATGCTTTCGGGCAAGCCATGCGCGGGGAGGGAGTACTCGTCTATGCTGAGACGGACAAGCACCACTTCCACGCCATGAAATACAAGTCCGGGGTAAGCGCCTTCAGGCGAGCCATAACCGTGATAACGACGGATGCAAGCACTAGTGAAATCACTGGCGAGTGGTTCGTGAACGGCATGCTTAGTAAAAACGCGAGTTTCAAAATGGAAAGCGTCGTTTTCGCAGTGCCCGTCAGGAAGAAGGACGGAATCCATCTCGAAATAATCCGAGAGATGAACAACACTTTCGAAGAAAAAATCTCCGATTTCTTTGCGGCGATGGGACAGGGAATTCACGGGGGGAAGCATATAATAAGCGAACTTGCGAAAGCTGGCTGGAGAGCGATATTCGGGAAGAAAGAGGAAACCAAGCCTCAACAGTGACTGATATAAAACCAACCGGGGGAAGAGGACTGATGAGAGTAAGGAAAACTTCCAACTCCGACTTGCGCGGCCTCGCGAAACTTAACTCGGAAATTTTTGGCGACACTAGCGAGAAGCAGGCGCTAAAGGTTTTCAAATATTGCATGAAGAACCAAGTGCCCGGAGCGTGCCTTCTTGCCGAGGAAAACGGCGAAGTTGTTGGGGCTGTTTTTACTGCTAAAATTGTTTCATTCTCTGCCAAGGCCGCCATGGTTAAGTCGATATTTGTAAAGGAAGGCTACCGGGGAAAAGAGATTGGGAGAGAGTTACTCGAGAGGAGCATCGGGGCTGTGAAGAAAGCCGGGATCGAGGACATCTCCTTGACAGTAGATAAAAAGGACAAATTTCCGCAGAAATTTGGCCGCATTGGAATTAGCAAATTCCAATACAAGAACAAACGGGCTTTCGCGCTTTACCGAAAACTCGGGTTCAGGCCCTTCAGGCTTCTTCTTTTGAAGGAGTTTTAGGCGAAACGAAGCAGGTATTATAAATTCTAGCGCTGAATTCCTGTGCAAGTTGAGGTTATGAAAAAAATAATTATTGCGCTTGCATTCGCGCTCTTGCTTTTGGGCTGCGCCTCGCAGACGGAAAGGCCTGGTGCTTCGGCAGGAACAACCGAGAATGTGACGGAAAACAAGACTGTTGAAACTGGGGGTGTTGACTTGAAAGCCGAGAAGGGAGATTTGGTTGCCGTTGACTACTTGGGAACGCTCGAGAACGGGACTGTTTTCGACACGTCAATCAGGGAGGAGGCGGTGAAGGCGAATCTCCCCTTGAGGCCCGAGTACGCACCTCTTGAGTTTACCGTTGGCGCCGGGCAGATGATTGCTGGCTTCGACAGCGCAGTGGTCGGGATGGAAGAGGGGAACGAGAAGACAGTCACGCTGAAACCAGAGGACGCATATGGCGAGGTTAACCCGGAGTATGTCGTGGACATTCCCAAGGCAAACGTTCCGCCGGAAGTGAAGGAAGGCTCGCAGCTCATGGCTTCAAACGGGATGGCCGGAACCGTGGTCGAAGTTGGCAACGAAAGCGTAAAGATAGACTTCAACCACCCGCTCGCAGGGAAGGCCCTCACGTTCAAGATAATAATGAGGAAGATAACTAAGGGATGACTGGGAACCCAGATTGGGGAATCGGAACGACTACTTTATCGTATAGGTGACTTTGTCCTCGAGCCCCAGGAGTTTTAAGTCCTCGGGGGAGAACTTTTCTGTCAGGATGAGGTCGGTTCTCTGGAGCGTTAGTTCGCCGGCACTTCCTGCGCGCGGAGGAACCTCCAGCAATTGTCCGGTATCGAAAGTTTCCATAATGACCCTGACGTTGAGCCTGCTTCCTCTTGGGAGCTTTTTGTTCCATGCGGAAAGCCGTTCGCCGACTTCGTTTGCAACCTCGTCGGTAGTCCAGGCTATAATCTGCGATTTTGTAGGATGGGAGTATTTCTGCCTTCCTTCTTCGGAGTTCAGCATGTCATGAACGACCTGGGCAGCGGGCATTGAGAAGAAGCCCGTTTCATCAACCTTGAGAACCCCGGTGTCCAAACCCCGCTTGATTATCTCGCGGTATTTTTCGCTGCTGCCTGAGACGATTGCATAGATGGTTTTGTCTTCGAAAGGCATGTAGTCGCGGGTTATTCTCTGCGGCGTCACGCCTTTCCAAGGCTCCAGATCTGCAATCTGCCCGAATCTGACTCTGAAGAACTCGAGCTTGCGGTTCCGTTCAAACTCATTGGTTTCTGAGAGGATTGCCTTTTTGAGTCCCTGCACGGACTGGGATATGTCGTGAATGGCGGTCAGGAACCCGCAGTTGTAATGGAAAACCATGTTAAGGGTGTTGACGTGCTGGTTGTGCCTCCCGAAAATTTCGGAAAACTCGTGCACGGTTGGCGGGCCCAGGATTTTGAGCTTGCCGGCCATGTCCAACTTGCCCATCTGTCTTGAGTCGTCGCAGATTACGCTCATGTCCACTGCAAGGGTTTCCTCGACTTTTTTGAGCGCCGGCCACAGTCCCTCGTATTTGATTACGTTGGCCGCCATGGATTTGAGCAGGGCATATCTCCATACCTTTGAAGCCTGCCGGTAGACGGGCTCGGAGGCCAACGGCGCGTATACTCCTCCGCTCTGCTCGACTGCTTCTTTCAGGCTGGACCAGGGCGTGAAGCCCTTTTGCCCGTTTCCCGGGGCAGTCAATTTCTGGATTAGCCCCGTCCTCATCGCGAATTCATCTATCTTCCCAATATCCGCATCGGAAGCAGAGATTAAGTCGTTCATGTTCCTCGCAACCCAGTCGCTGAAAGGAGCCGGCGTTTTGAGTTCCGCTATCTCTGGCTTTCTGTTGTCCCTCTTGATGTTGCCGCTAACGACAAAAAACTTTCCCTGCTCGGAGTCCCAGACTATGCATAGGAGCCTGTACTTTAAAGTCGAGTCGTGGGTTTGGTCGTCTATTTTATAATAATGGTTCCCGACCATGAGGTTGCCTAGCTTGTCCTCCAGGTTTGCCCTCAGTAAGATAACCTGTTTTGACTCTGACTCAAGGTCCGCGGTTTTAGCGGCCCTTCCCAGGATAGGTATGAACGCTGCCGGGGGCATGTCGTGCGAGGGCGCAAGTTCGGTGAAATAGTTGACGTCTGCGATTTTTTTCAATGCATCAGGGTAGTTCGTGGTCGTCCTCCCGGAAACCCCGTTTATGAGTTGCCCGTCCTCAATCACCTTCACTCCTGCGAGGAAAATCTCGGAAACTGCCAGCTTGGATGTTATTCCGATGACTATGAGCGAGGGGGACTGTCCCATGTTCGTGCTTTGGTGGCTTTTTATCCGTGACGGGTAACTCCAAGTGGTTATTGATTCGGCAATCTCCTTGGGGGAGTAGCCGTTTTGCGATGCCGACACGCAGTAATTATGGAGCGCGGTAGCACGTTTATCCCTGTTCTTCTCTTCAAAAATATCCGCCGCAGAGGAGTACCCAGTCTTTTGGGCAAAGTCTTTGAAAAAAAGCCCGATATTGAGGGAGGTTTTTTCGGTTCCATGGCGCTGTTCTGGGAAGCCGCCCGGACCTCCGCCATCAGAATGGTGAAAAAAGCGTCTTGGCCCGAGCGTTAGTGACATGCATACTACCTCCGCCTATCAATTTACCTATTCAGGATATAATCTCCGAACCGACTGTCTTCCGAAAACGCTAATATCTTATGGGAATCCGGATATATTAATGTTCGCTGTTTGATTTGCATTTATCGCTTTTTTTTATGGAAAATGGAAAGTTATGGGGAAACTGCCTTGGGCGAGGGCGCTTTATTTTTCCGATTGCATTGGCGGAAGTGGCTCTTCGCCTTGCCCGTTGCTTGCGGATTCCGGCACGTCACTTTGGGGTGGGGGTTGCTTTTTCACATCCGGTGCCGTTGTTGGCGGCCGGGTCTGTTCTGCAGGTGTCGGGGTTGCGGTTGGTGCTGGCTGTTCTGTTGGTGTTTGGGCTGCCGGCGTCTGGGTTGATGGCACCTGAGTTGCAGGTGTCGTTTGCTGTTCTGCCGACGTCTGGGGCGCATCCGGTTTCTCAACTTTGCCCCCAGTCACGGGAGCGGCTCCAGCCTCCGCAGGCGGCTGGCTCAGAGCTTGGATGGAACGGATGGCAGTTTGAATCTCATCCGGAGCTGCTGCGAGGCACAGTGTTGATGGCGCCCCAGGTTCCGCGCCCCTTACCTCCAATATGCCAAGGTTAATCGTGGAATCGAGAATTTCGCGGGTTCTGCCGACTTCCACCGACGCCAGTTGGGACAGCTCTTCGGTACTCGTGGCGTTTGGGAATTGTGTCAACACTTTCAGGGCATCGTCTCCGAACTGCGCGGATAAGGAGGAGACTGCAACTTCGAGGTCCCGGGGGGAGAGGAACCTGGTTCTTTCGAGTTCCGGAGAGGCCGTGGCGTTTTGAACATAAGTTGATAAGGCAGCCTCCACTTCTTTTAAGCCCGGATAAATCGAATCGACCCATTCGAAAAACGCGATTTGGTGGGACATGGGCATTTTCGGGATTGCTTCATAGTATGTTTCGCTGAGGCCGATGGCAGTCAGGTGCCGAAGGGCGGTTTCAGCTGTACTGAGTTCGGAACTCGAGAAATCAGAACTGTTGGGTTGGTTCAAAATTGCTGCTGCCACTCCTGTTAATGGTTCTTTAAGGGACACACTGGCGGAAAGGGAATCAGGTGAAGGCGGTCCTTCAATCGGGCCTGGGTCTATGTTTGTTGGCCCAGTTGGTTTCTGGGTAGGAACAGGTCCGGGACCTGGTGTTTTGCCTTCTGGGGCCGGGCCGGACCCCGGTTGTGGCTGGTTTGGTCCTTGATCTGGTGCTGGGCCCGGTTGTGTTGGACCCGGTGTTTGGCCTGGCGGTAAAGTTGGGCGTGTTGCCCTGGATAAGACGTTGTTCAAGTATTGCTCAACTTTCTCGTAGGTGGCGTTCTGGTTCGAGACCAACCAGTCTACGAAATTGGATCGCTGGGCCGAATTCAACTGCGAGGCGAGATCGCTTAGAACGCCATTGCGATCAATGGTGGGTAGGATAGCAGATATTGTTTGGATTTCCTCATGAATTCTGTTCATCCTTTCAGACGCGTAATCGATTTTGTCCTGGAAAGTGATTTTGTCCCACGTCTCAGGGCCGATAGACTTTGCGCCCTTCAGGAGAGCTATGTCGAGAATGAGCCGGGCGACAAGGCCCGTGCTTTTAGTAGCGGATCTTGCTATGCACTGTTGGCCTGTGAGCGAGGCGCTTTCCGCAATGTTAGTGCTGATGTTCGTGAATATGTTATAACCCGCTGCCAACATCGGGTGGGTCGTGGCAGCCAGCCCATCTGCAACAACGCCGTTGGTCTGTTTGGAGATGTTGGTCTCTGCAAAAGCGACCAGAACATTAAGCCCGACCTCTAGGGGCAGGTAAAAGGCGTAGTAATAGATTTTGGCATGGTTGGGTTTAACAGCACCCCCAAATGCTTCTCCGATGAACTTTGCCGGTACTGAATCGTAATTATTTGCAATTCCGTATATGTTCGTCACTCCGACAGACCTGCTTAGGCCTACGTTTGCCAAAGCGCCGATGGTGAGGCGCACCAACCTGTTGAGAACCTTTGACCTTGCCCTGAATTCATGAAGCTGAGCCAGTTCCCTGTCTTCGGCCGTTGCGCCACGAGCGTTGGCTTGACTTCGAAGTTCTCTTCCCCGGCGAGTGAACATCGAGAAAAACAGACTCCTGTCCCTATTAATACGCATATCCAAATCGTGCTTTCGTTCTGGAGTAAGGATTACATTGGCGCACATTATGATACCCCCTGTGGATATTATGGGTTTTAGTGTTTATAAAGATTCGCTTTTTGCAGTTTATCCCTTTTGTTCGAACTCCCTTTTTTCCCAGGGATAAACTAGCCAGCTTGTTGTCTCCTCAACGAAGAAGTCGGGCTTTACCTTCGATTTTGGCTTGTAATTGAGGGTTGCGACTTTCAACCCCAATGGCTTGAGGGCGAGGATTTTCTCTTTTGCGAGAAGGAGACTTTCGCCGGTGTCGGCAACATCGTCGATTAGGAGTACGCGCTTTCCCCGGATGTCGACATTGAGCTCCTGGGTGAGCTTCGGCCTGTTCATCGTCTTGCCCGCGCTCTTGTAGAATACGACTCCGATTGAAGCGAGCCGGTAAACCCCGAGCATGTCCGAGAGGATTCGGGCTGGAATCCACCCGCCCCTGGAGATGCCGATTAGGATTTCCGGCTTGAACTCGGAGCGTTTTACCTGCTCGGCAAGTTTCCCGCACATTTCCTCTATCTTATCCCAGGTCAGCTTCTCGGCTTCCATGGTAGGCTTCTGGCAGAAAACGTTTTAATATCTTAATATCGGAAAGAATGACGCGGTGGGCCCGTAGCTCAGCTTGGATAGAACAAGAATCCGGAGTTCTAATTTTCATTTACCCGTGGATTCAATGGAAACTTAGTGTCTATTGGTTTATTACTGCTGATTATATGATCTACCTGGGGGCGCATTTGACAGGTTATAGGGTCTTATTCAAAACGGGCAAACAACGCGAATTCATAAATGCGTTTATGGCTTCGAACCACATGTCCCAACGTAAGGCTTCAACTTTTATTGGAGTTCCGAGGCGCTCTTTTCGAAATTGGGTTTACGAGAAACACCTTCTCCCGCTAAAAGTGCTCACAAGGATTATCCAAACATCTCCTGACCTAAGTCATTTTTTGAATCATGTTGTTGAGTTGCGGAATATCAATTGGGGCTTGGTCAAAGGGGGGCGAAAATGTTACAAACTCCTACGAAAAAAGTACGGAGAAAGCGTGCTGATGAAAAGAAGGATCGCGGGTGGAAGAAAAAGCATTGAGAAAAAATGGGTTAAAATCACGGATAATCTGCCGCATTCTGATAACAGTAGTGTTTTGGAACTGTTAGGCGCGCTAATCGGAGATGGTTGGATCGGGATAAGCGCTGGTCGAAGACAAACATGTTTCTGCGGGAACCTGTCCCAGATAGCTTATGCGCGTCATCTGCAAAAATTACTTCGAAAAAATTTCGGCGTTCGCGGGGCACTCCGACTTAGAGAGGAGTCCTCAACTTTTTATATTACTGTAAACTCCTTTCCAGTGTTTGACTTCTTTCGAAATAATTTTGATTTTCCGATAGGTTACAAAACACGCTTCAATACGGAGTTGTTCCCGACGAACTGGGTCAAATCAGTACACATACTTCGGGGTATCTTTGATACGGACGGAGGTATCTACTTCGATAACGGAAGAGGGTATAAACGACCTTATCCCGTGTTGTGCATAACTTCATATAACCCTGAGTTGCTCTCTTGGATGCGCAAAGTACTAGAAGAAAATGATTTTAAGGTGATTCGACATAAGCAAAGCATACGTATAAAAACAATACTGCAGGTAGAACGCTGGTTTAATGAAGTTAAACCATCGAATAAATTCCACATTCAAAAGTGGAACCGCTGGAAACAGTTCTATGTGGGCCCGTAAGAGAGAACTCTCACGTTTTCCCGGGAAGCTCAGCTTGGATAGAGCGGCACCCTCCTATCGAATGCCATAACTGGGCATTTGAGAAGACAGGTGAAGGTCACGTGTTCAAAAAACCATCCCTTTTCTTTGGAAAGAAAAGGTCTGGTTGAACCCCAAAAGAAACCGAAAACGGGGGTTGGAAAATCACGTCGGGCCCGCTACCGTTTCATTTGGTGAGGGTATGGACGAACTGGTTCTCGGAAAACTCTCAAAATCGATTTCCCGCTCTGTCGAGAACTGCGTTTCGGGCGAGACTTCCGCAGGGGTTATGTTCTCCGGTGGAATCGACAGCACGCTCGTCGCCTTCCTCTCGAAAAAATTCGCCAGGGCGAAGCTCTACACCATCGGGGTTGAGGGCTCGCAGGACTTGGAGTGGGCCGGGAAGATTGCATCGGAGATTGGCGGGGATTTAAGGGTGAGAGTACTGAGCGAGGGCGAAGTCCTTCATGTTTATTCCGAAGTTAAGGAACTGCTGAAAACCGAGCATTTGCTTTCCATAGAACTCGGGATGGCAGTTCTCCTTTGCTCGAGAATGGCGAAGGAGGAAGGAGTCCGGCGAATCCTCTCAGGGCACGGGGCGGACGAGCTTTTTGCCGGGTATAGCAAGTATGGGATTGGATTCGCAGGGCAAAAGGACGTGGGCGCGATGATGGATGAAGACTTGAAGCTGGCCATTGGGAAGGATGTCAGGGAAAGCGAGATGATTGCCGCGGGGGAGGGAATTGGGGTTGGATTCCCTTTCCTCTCGAAAGAGGTAGTCGGTTTGGCGCAATCCATCCCGATTTCTGAGCATTTCAAAGGGGAGGAGAGAAAGCCTGTTTTGAGGGAGATTGCCAAAATCCTGGGGGTTCCGGAGAGCGCGAGGACGAGGCCCAAGAAGGCAATGCAGTATGGAAGCGGGATTCACAAGATTCTCGACAGGAAGTTCGGGAAGGGCGCGAGGCCCAAGCTGAAGAGAGGGGAGAGACCTACAAAGAGTTAGCCCTTCTTTGAA
>JBFYLO010000059.1:0-6814 GCA_041305385.1 Microcaldota archaeon
AGCCACTGCGAGACGGGTCGAGTAGTAACACCCGCCGACTTGCGAATATTCCCTCTTTTTTGGAAATCCCTCGCTGTCCCCAAATATGCAGATGCTTCCCCCGGCAAATTCGCTGGGGTAGAATGCCTCGACCCATTCGTATTGCCAAAGCGAAGGGAAAAGGATCACCAAGTAGCGGTTAGAGAAAGATTCCCCCTCAAAAACAAGGGTTTCCTCGAGAGTTGGAAGTGTTTTGACTGTGTCCAGTAATTCTTCAGAAATTGTCGAATCAACTGCCGTTATGCTCCAGCGGGTTGGGACGAATTTGCGGTTTTTTCCAATCCCGAGTGCCCCGACGCTCAAAGCCCTTATTATTGATGAGACAGGCGATCCTTTTGAGTAGAGCTCAAGGAAAGCGTCTTTAGCCATTAAGTCCGTATCGTAGTAAGCCTTCTCAAGCCTGTGCTCAAGATAGCCGGAATCAACCCTGAACTCCTTTAGTGGTGCAGAAGGCCCGAATGGTTGCAATTCCTCATGGAAAAAGCTCCCGCGCGGGGAGCCCGAAAATTCCGCCTCAACGTCTGAAGGAGTTTTCGAAAGCGCGACTTCCTGGAGCATTTCCGAGAAGCGGGAGCGGTCTTTAATGTGAACTTCTCGCTTTCCCCGCACCAATTGAAGCCTGTAGGAAACGACTTCCGAAGCCCCGCCCGCCAGGCCGACCCATTCCTCGGGGGCATCCATGATGTGCGTGTCGCCTATTTTTGGGGGAATGAGCGGGCCGACCGAGACTTTTGGATAGCCGTATCGCCCCACGAAGACTGAAGGAGGCGAGGAACCTTCCATCCTCTTATCGACCCGAACGCTCTGGGCGCTCTTGTAAAATGGCATCTTGTCGGTGATTCTCTTCAGGAATTCGGCTTTTCCCTTAATCATGTGGGAAAGTTCGAAAAGGCGGTTTAAAAGGAAAAAGAGGGGAGTTTGCCAGTGAATTGTACTTGGCTACTCATTTCCCAGATGTCGTCTGCTTTTGCTTTTTTCTTGCAGCGGATGCGTTAACCAGGTGCAGCGTATCCAGGGCCAGGAAAACGAGCGCCACGATTGAGAAAAATACAAACAGCTGGGATAACTCGGGCAAGCGCAGAAAAGAAAGCGCCAGGGGAAAAATTGCAAGCAACCCAAACAGGGCTACGATTCCAAGGAAATTGCGCGCGATTCGCCTGCCTGTGCGCTCTTCCCCATAGTGGAAGCGGACGAAAACAGTGGAAACTGCATCGGCAACGATGCGCAGCTCGCGCAGGACATCGATTAGCGTTGGCAGCAGGAGTGCGAGGGCAATCGCCAGCAGCACGAAGCTTATGCTGACAGGATAGCCGGATATGTCGATTGAAGCATCGAACATCTTGCGCAATATGAACAAGACGACTCCGACAATTGCGAAACGGAAGAAATGGTCCAGCATGACGCGGGATTTCTTGTGGGCAACCCTAAGAAACGGGCCGTCAGCCTCGAACTGGGCAACCACTGCACTCGCGTACCCGCAAACCCGGGGGACGAGTTCAATCTCATGGAGCCTGAAGACCCGGCGCAGCATTGCAGCCAGCGCCGGCCTGTTCGAAAGCAGGAAGCTCGAAATCACCGTAGAACTGATGACGAGGGCCACCATCACGCTCGTGAGGTCAAACTGGTCCACTATGGTCCCGGACTGGCGCGCAAGCAGGAGCGAGAACTCCCCTATGACTGTCATGGAAGCGCCTGCAAACACTGCTTCCTCAAAGGAAGAGCATGTAAGATATGTGGAAATGAAAGCCCCGAGGAACGTCGCCACGACGAATGCGACGAGCAGGCAGATTGCCAGGGGGAGATTCGCCAGCAGGCCGGGAAGCGAAAAGGCGAGCCCGATTGAAAGGAAGAAGAAAGACGAGAAGGCCAGGCTGAAGGGAGCTATCGTTCTATCCAGTCTCTGTTTTTCTATGAGCGTCGATACCAGGTTTCCGGCAAGGAAAGCCCCCACTGAGATGGGAAGCCCGATTCCGCTCGCAGCAAAAGAGAACAGAACACAGAGCGCAAAGGCAAGAAGGACGTCGCCTTCTTCGGTTTTATATGATTTAAACAAATACGAGAATCGCTGAAACAAACGGTCGATGACAAGGTAGACGAATCCGATTATGGCAAGCGACTGGACGACGCTGAAGATTATTGCCCTTATTCCCGGATGTGCCTGGTCGCTGATTGTTGAAAAGAATGTCAGGGCAACGACTGCGGCAATATCCTCTATGACGAGAGCTGAGAAAATAAGAGGCACTGCCGGTGAGCGGAGAAGGTTCGCCTGCAAAAGCACGCGCGTGACTATGGCAGTTGACGTGAAGGAGAGGCAGGCTCCAATGAGCAAAGCTTCGATATAATCAAGGCCGAAAAGGAGTCCCACTTCATAGCCTCCGAAAAAGCCAAAGAGCATGGCCATGGAGGCGATGACAAGGGCTTTTGCGCCTGTTCCCAGCAGTTTGGAAAGCGAAAACTCGACACCAATTGAGAACAGTAGCAATGCTGCGCCGAATTCCGCAAGAATTGAGACAATCTGGTCATCACTTATTACGCCAAGCGCCCCGGGCCCCATAAGTGCGCCAACGAGAAGCAGTCCGACTACTGTTGGCTGGCGCCAGCGCGCGGCAACCAGGCCGCCGAGCAGGGCGAACATTGCGAGCAGGCCGAAATCCAGGAAGAAAAGGTCTAGCTGTTGCATCGTAATCAATACCTTATAGTGTTGTGACTAAGAGACATGTTTTCATATTGACTTGAAAACATTATAAGCGTATGCCGGTGATGGGCGGTCCTGTTCAGGAGATGAAATTATGGCGACGACTTACCGGCACCTTATCTGCTCGGGGTAGGACTCGAGCACAAGGCACTCCTTACCGGGGCAGTAGTAGGAACATGGGTTGGACTGGGCGCATCTCAACCCCAAATCCGGGAATGAATAGCATTCGAGGCCCTCGGGACAGCGATTTACTGCATCGCACGTCTGGTTTGTTATTTTCCCCTCCCATGGCGCGGGATTGGGTTGGTTTGAAGCGCAGCCAACGAGCAGGAGAAGGCTAATGAGCGCGAATAGCGAAGCATTCATAAAAATCACCAAGAATCGTTTCTTTCTTGGATATTTAAGCTAGAGCGGTTTTGTTCGGCCGGTCATAAACCTTAAAACTTTATCACAATTAACAGATACGCTGGTGGAAAAATGGACTGCAGATTAGCACTAAAAGGCCTGGCCATATCCCTGCTCGGACTTATCGTGACCGGGGCTTTTCTCTTCATTCCCGCAGGCACGCTAGACTACTGGCAGGCCTGGCTTTATCTTGGAGTTGTGTTCATCCCATTTTTCTTTGTTGCTGCCTATCTCATGTTGACGGACCCGGAGCTTGTAAGACGGAGACTTAAGACTAGGGAGAAAGAGGAGAAACAGAAGAAAATCATCAGCGCTTCAACACTCCTGTTCGTCATCGGCTTCCTTTTGCCAGGACTTGACAAACGATTCGGCTGGTCCGAAGTACCATTCGAGCTAGTGATTGCCGCAAACGTCCTGGTCTTCCTGGGCTACATCATCAACGCCCTGGTTCTGAAGGAGAACAGCTACGCGTCCCGAGTGGTGCAGGTCGAGAAGGGGCAAAAAGTAATATCAACTGGCTCGTATTCGATTGTCCGCCATCCAATGTACGTCGGGGTATCCATAATGTTCCTCGCCACGCCAATCGCCCTAGGCTCGTACTGGGCGCTGCTTCCTTTCCTCTCCATTCCCTATTTCATAGCCCTCCGCATCCTGAATGAGGAGGAACTGCTGAAAAAGGAGCTCCCTGGATATACGGAGTATTGCCAGAAAGTTCGCTATCGACTGATTCCATCTGTTTGGTGAGAAACGATATGAGAACATCATTTGTCCTTGCTGTGCTTTTGGTCGAATTGCTTTTGCTGGGCTGCACAAGCCCGAAACAGTCCTATGTCTGCCCTGATTCCTCAATTGTGGAGAACACGGCTGATTGCCCAAAAGCACTTAGCCCCGAGGCTAACGAAGAACAGACTTCGCCGCAGCCCTCGCCCCAAAAGCTTACCACTGAGGAACTCGTAAAGGAGTATAACATCCGCTTCGATAAAGTCAACGATGATATCACCACTTTCGCTTCCCTCGGGAACGAGGCAACTGACTTAATAACCGAGTACAACTCAAACCATGGTTACAGCACTTACAAGAGTTATTTGGAGTTTTGCGCGAGATATGTTGAATTCATGCAGGGAGCTGAGGAGAGGGCGGCTGATTTCGAATCCTTTACTGTTTCCCATGAAGCTGAGCTGAAGCCAAGCCTGGATATAGCTGAGGTTCTGAGCCAATTGGGAGAGACGAAAACGAGCTACAAACAGCTTACGAACGCGATAAGGACGAATTTAGGGGCCATGAGCTCGGATATTGATTCAAGGGTCGGGATAAAGGAGCCGGAAAAAACCCAAAAAGAAGAGCTCGCAATTGAGTTGGCAGAACTGGCGAGCAGTTAGCGCGATTCCCTCGTTTGAGTAGCTCATTTGAGTATTTAACACTTCGGATTTTGTTTAGACTTTGCCAAAGTTTAAGGGCGGGAGCTAGTTCGCATTATGCGAAAGGGTAATAAACCTTAATTTGTACATATTAGCGGCATGGCCTTACTTGAGAAACGGCTGACTCATAAGACAGAGGAAGAGATTAGACGTGCAATCGAAAGGAAAACGCTAATACCTCTTTTATATGGCCCAAAGGGAGAGGCCCTTATCTTAAAAAAAGAGGATTATTATGCCCAAGATTTCTTGAGACGAGGATTACGTCCGCTTCTTGCTGATGTTTACGAGCCAACTACTTCTTTCAGGGACTTCATAGGAGAAAATGAGAACAAGCAAGTGCTTCGTTCAGTGTCCGGTCCAGGACATAAGCCAAAAAGCATAGTGCTACAGGGGTCCATAGGCTGCGGGAGAGGATTCTTTGCGGAGTGCTATGCTGGAGAGATTGGAGCCTCAATCCTTCCAATGGACTTCACCAAGTTAGCTGAGTTTGTCGAAATTTGGGGCGAAAAGGGCCTTGATGCGCTTCTGAAGGAAGTAAAGGAGAAGAATGGAAAGTTCGTTTTGCTGGTAAATGAGCTGAGAAATCTTTCCACTCTGGGGGATTTTGGGCCCCAGCTCCCCTGGCTGTCGGTTTGGAAGAGCACTGTAAAAATAGCAAAGAAAAATGAGGTCACTTTGCTTGGAATTGTTGACTCTGGCAACAGCGGCGGCGAAGGAGATTTTTGCAACTTCATGTTCGTGTTCAATGGACCAAACGTTATAGAAAGGATGGAAATTCTTAAGACACTTGTGACATCGAGTTCCAAGGAAGCTGAAGAAACTGGCCGGGGACTTATCCACTCGAGCGTAGACATTGGAATATGGGCTAGAAAGACTGAAGTAGTTTCATCATACAGGAATCTCTCGGATTTGATCGACGAAGGAAAAAGGCTTGCAGGAGAGAGAAAAAGAGAAGCTGATTTGAAAGACGGCAAGGAAGACGGACCAGCGTATATAACGAACGGAGACCTCACAAGAGCTGTAATGCACGTGTGGGATTCAATTGGAACAAGCATCATCCAGCACCCATTCGAACGCGCCTCAACCATATACCATGAACTAGGACACAGCATAGCCGGTGAGGCTCTCGGACATAAAACTGACCTTGTAATGTTCAGCGCCGTATCCGCCCTCGGATTCAGCCTTTCTCTGGGGGAGGGTTCCCGGAAGCAGAATAGCGAAATCGACATCATAAACGCAGTTGCGCTCTACTTGACTGGGATAATGGCGGAAGAAATGACTTGCCGGCAATTCCGCTCAGGAGGAGGCTCTTCTGATTTTGAGGAAGCGCGGACCTTGCTCACCAGGGCCGTAGTGAAAAATGGCTTTGGCGCCCCTGAGCGGCAAGAGAAAAAGGAAACTGGAGAAAAAGAACCGGGAACTAAAGAGAATAATGGGGCATCGGAAGCCTCACCAGAAAAGCGCAGCATATTCCCGCCAGCACTCCTTGACTCGAGTGAACTCGGAGGTATTGCCGCTTCTCCTCCTAATCTCCGCGAAATTGAGAGGAGGGTGCAGTATCTTCACGATAAAGCCGAGACAGTTGCAAGAAAAACTCTTTCGGATTATGAGTATGAACTTCTTAGCATCGCTGATATTTACATAAGTGACAAGAAAACCGTTGATACGATTACAAGGGAAGAATTCGTGGAGATGTTTTCGAAATTCACCGCAGAGAAAGAGCAGTTGAAACACGATGGAAAGCTTGAGACCACTTTAGCTGAGATGAGAGAAAAGCATTTCAAGCGCATCGAAAAGCTCAGGGAAGACTGGATTCAAGATACTGGCTAAAGCCAGCTCCCAGGAAGGAATTTAGACGTTATCCTTCGGCTTTTTCCTCATCTTGTCCTCAAGCGCGTTCTCGCGGCCCCTGCTTTTCAGGTATAAATAGAAAGCCAGGAGAAACACGGCCAATCCTATGGCAAGATACCCGGCAAAACAGATGAGCCCGCCAATTTCTGCCATATCCAAACCCTCACTCAGGCCCTTTCTCAAGGACCATGGCTGTTCCGGTTGCAGTGATTACAATGATGGCAGTCCCAAGGTCCGCAGTCTCGAAATCAATGCCCACGATTGCGTTCGCCCCAAGGCCAATCGCCTTCTCCTTCATCCTCTCAATAGCTTCAAATCGTGCCTTTTCTATCTCAGAAGTGTAGGCGCTCACTTCCCCGCCCCCTATGCTCTGGAGCCCTGCGAGAAACTGGCCCCCGATTCCCCT
>JBFYLO010000060.1:0-23943 GCA_041305385.1 Microcaldota archaeon
TATTGTTCGACTCAGGGGTTCCGTCCGATTCTTTCAGCGGGGAGGCATCAGGTGCTTCGGCCTGGGACATCGAGGAATTGAGAGTCGCTATCCTTTGCGGGAGGTACGGGCAATACCCGGAAGCGCCGGATTTTCTCCAGAGGTTGAAGGGCGAGAGGTATGCCAACTCTGAGAACGGGATGGAGTCGCTGCTCATGCCCGGGCTGGTGAACGAGCCTTGGGGAGGGAGCCAATGGGTGACTCCGGTCTCGATGGTGGATTATCTCTATTATCGCGATTCAAAAACTCCTGGCCTGGCGGTTAAGGGCGTGCCAGGCTGTGCATCGCCCGAAGAATGCGAGAATAACTGGCCGCGGGTTTTTGCCCTTGATGATGAGCATGTTAAGAGGTATGGCCTTGGAGGGATAGTTTGCGGAAACATGAGCGGACCGTGCTGAATTCCAGGGGGCAGGCAAGCGTCGAGATGCTCGTGCTAGTCTCGTTCCTGCTGCTTTTCAGCATACCTGTCATCTCGCTGGTTTACCTGAATGCTACCCAGAGCGCGCAGGATTCGGCAGTGGTTCAGGCGAGGGAGGCTGCCCGCAAGATTGTGGGCTCGGCGGACTCCGTTTATGTCCGGGGGGAGGGGAATTCTGAAAAAATAATCGTGGTCTTCCCGCAGAACCTGGAGAGCATCCGGGCGGATGGCCGCGAGCTGACGCTCACTGTGCTGGCCTCGGGGGGACGCAGCGATGTCGTTATGATGGCGGGCGAGGGGATTGTTTTGGGAAGCATACGGACTGGGATGGGTCCGCATCAGCTCGCTGTCCGTTCTGCCGGTGATTATGTTGAAATCTCTGAAGAATAAAAGAAGGAAACGGGCGCAGGCTGCGCTCGAGTTCATGCTGTTCTTCGGCTTCTTCGCAGTGGTCTTCATGTTTGTTTCGACCACGCTGGTGGAGAGGGAGATGCTCGGGATAGGCGTCAGGAGGGGCGAACTGGCGAAGGAAACCTGCTTCTCACTGCGGGATGAGCTTAACACAGCAGTTGCAATCGGGGATGGGTATTGGAAAACAGCTCAAGTCAAGCGGGAGTTGGGGGAGAGGTATGAAATCCGGGTGAAGCGGGATGCACTGAGCGTCAGGATAGGGGAAGGGGATGACGCATATTATCTCTGCGCAGTTTCAGCCCAGCGGATTGAAGGACTGCCGTATGATTCGGAAGGGATGATTGTCGATTCCAGGAAAAAATTGATTGTAAGAAATCAGGACGGAGTGATTGAGCTTGAGCAGTAAAGGTCAGTTTTTCTCATACGATGCGATAGCCGCGGGGGCGATATTCGTGCTCGCCCTATCTCTCCTGATGACTTATTGGCTCTCAACGAGCGGAGGGACCGGGGCGGATTATTCAAGGGAATCCTTTAGAATCGCCGAGACTTTGCTGACCCCTGGCTCTCCGGCGGATTGGGAGAGCGGGGCCCCGAAAATCATCGGGATAGTTGAAAAACCAAACTCGAAGGAAATCTCGCCGGAAAAGCTGTCGAAATTCAGGGAGATTGCAGGGGAGGATTACGAAGCCCTCAAGCCCATCCTGGTTGTCGAGACCGAGTACTGGATTGAATTTTCTGGGGAGAACATCGACTGCTCGGGTTCCTGCTCTTTCGGGAAGAAGCCGCCAGGGGGCTCCGAGATTTTCTCGACAACTCGCCTTGTCGTCATGAACGGGAAGCCTGCGGCCCTTAGGGTTGTTCTGTGGAAGCCATGAAACGATATTTATTTAAACCAGAACAGCGTTAAAATAGGAACTATGGGCTTTACCGCAGGAAGTAATTTTGTCGGTTCCTTCGGCATAGCCATGCTTGTCCTTCTTATTATTGGCTAGTTGGCGCGGCAGGTTGTCTGTTTTTTAGGCTTGAGGGCGCGCGCGGGTTTTGAAACTGCTAGATTAGGCGATAGGCGAGGCGGAAGTTGTGCGGAAGGCGGGATGGAATGATTTGGATGAATGGCTCTGAAAAATGCAATGCCGGGTTCCTGAAATCAGCAGCCCGGGCCATGGCCGTCCTTCTCCTGCTTATTCTGATTATAGGCATTTGAGCGGCGCCTGGAATTTTCTTTTTTATTTCGGGCTGCCGCGCTTGGTTCGAACAAAGTGAGTGTAACTATTGCGTTTTTTCTGTTGAAAAAAATGGAGGTTGGTGTGGATGAACGTGAATGCAGTGGATGAGGTGAAAAAGACTCCAGGAGCGGACAAACTGGATCAGAGGACTAATGAAATGGTGGCAAGTATGATGAACCCAAAACGGAATTTTTTCGGGGCTAAGGGGGCCGGTCCTGTCACCGATGGGTGGAACTCAGCTGCCAACGACCAGAAGACGATGGGGGGCCGTAGATAATGCTTAGTGCACTGGATGCGGACCAACATGGCGCTCTTCCAAAAAGGCGCAATGAGAAGGCCGTTGCATACGTTCCGCGGTTTCCAATAGACGCAGCCATGGAGTCCATAAGGAAGCAGGCGCCCGCGAATGGAGCGGGCCTGATGCGGTTATCCTTAACATATGTTGTCGGGAACGCGATAGTCCGGGAACGGTGTTCGAAAGAAAACCGCATCATTGAGATTCCTTCAAGTGCAATACCCGGCGGGATGCAGCTTGAGTTGGATAATGTGGAACGCTGGTTCGAGTTTGCGACTAGGGCCCATAATGCGACAAAAGCGGTCAGGGGATTCGAATTTGAAAAGCCCATTGCGTTTTTCCCTGAGGGAAACGGCACTTACTGGTCCCTGCGTTATGAAGGTGAAATTTTATTTTCCGTTCAAGATAAAATAAGGACAGCCGAGAAGTATCTATTGCCTCCGATAGCGGGGTTTGCCGAGATGCACGCCGCTGATGTTTTTCACGGACACGCCTTCAAGCACAATATGATTGTGCAGCCGCCGTATGGCTCCCCGGAATTTGTATTGATTGACCCGAAATTCGCCTATGAATGCAAGGAGCACGCGGGCGCTGATGGGGGAACTCGGCAGCTAAATAGAGGGCTCACACGGGCAGATCTGGCCAGGCACGACCTTTATTATTATCTAGAGGCATGTAGGAAGATGCTGGGAGATGAAGATGGAAAAAGCGGCAGCTTCGAAAGGTTCTTGGAGAAAGCTCAGCGGGCCTATGAACGAGTGAACAGGGTTTCTGGAGACCTTTTCAACTCTGGATTTTTGCGTTTGTTGGGGATAGAAAAACCGCGGGAACCTGTCCTGCTGGAAGAGGGGGTTTAGGAAAATGACGTTTAATATCAAAATGCAAGGTTCTGTGAAAGTCGGTCGAACTGGGCTTATCATCGGCTCTAATAACGGGGTCCTTTTGACTCCGCTTACTTCGGAGTATGCCAAAGCTGGGCGCTGGAGCGAACTGCCGCGGGGCGTGAAACCTCCCGTAGTTGAACTAAACTGGCTGGATGCGGGAGTGGCAGTTTTCCCAGTCAAGAGTATAAAATGGGATGGCAGCAGCCAGAAACAGACGATTGTGACGCTTAAGGAATGGTCCCTGTGGGGAGAGTTGAGATTCGAGGGGGGAAAGCACAGAGGATTGGTTGAGTCCGGCAGGATGCATTCTGGGTGGGAAACAATTTTGAAAGGCCCGAACAAGGGAGTTCTCCTGAGGCCAGCCACTGAGAAAGATGTGAGAGACCTGCAGGGGGATTTCTTTGAATGGATGGTTGCCCATGGAACCAGCTTTGTCGGAAAAATTAGTGAAATGTCATTCTCTCAAGAACCGGAATTGAAAGGGACTGCTACCCTGGGGGCTGTCAAGTGGACGCTGGGCTTCAAAGTGCCTGTGGAGAGCGTTCAAAAGAACGGAAACAGTTTTCAGGGCAACTGTACGGGCCCAAAGAAAAGGAAATGATGCTCACATGTCAAAGTTGGGAGGCGGTGTGGATGGAAGCGGAAGGTAGAAAAGCACAGACTGAGCGTATGTTCTGGGGCAGGAGAAGCCACTCCAGGACCCCTGCGAAACTCTGGGGCCTTGGGAGGTACTCCGTACTCCCGTCATCCCGGAAAGGGAGTTGATGCTAATTTGCCTCAAGGCGAATTAGGGTGGGGGGCTGTAAGAGGCGTGTGTAAAATTTAGGATTGGGTTAATGGACCGCGCCCCTTCGAGACTCCTCGGCCAGGCCGAAAGGCGTAACCGGGGGGTTTCACCCCCTTCTATGCTTTTATCCTCTTTAGAAGCAACTGCGCTATTTTTTCGGCGTTGGCTTCGTTGACACCGTCGATGTGCGCATTGAGTATCGAACGCGAGGTTACGGTGGTCACGTAGACATCGTAGAGGCCGAAAAACAGGTCCAGCCAGTCACGGTCTATAAATACATCCTGTATCTTTTCAAATGAAACCGTCAGCTCCCTCGAGCCAAACACTCCCTTCTTTATAACAAGAACGTCTTCGTTCAAATCGTAGAAATACCTGTGGTAATAGTAATGCTCATAGATGTATTTGAGAACACAGGCAGAACCGAGGAATGTGATAAGGACCAGAACGAGCCAGAGCATGGCCGCGGCAAAAAGGAAGGCAAACGCGGCTGCGAGAACCACCAGCATCAATGAATAAAACGCCCACCAGAAGGTTTTCTTGAGCGGCTTTATTGACTCGAGCGGGAGCCGTGAGACCAGGGGGTTCGTCCCTATCCCCTTTTCCGAGATTCCCATTTGGGCCAGTATTGTTTTCTTCAGCTCTTCAGCGTCTCGCTCCCCCAGGTCGGGAATCGTCTCGTTCTGGGTAATTGCCGATGCGGTCTCGCCGTGTGACCCGGCGACCTCCCTTGAGCCGGTCTCGATTTTAAGGGTGGCGAGCTTTGCAAAACTCTGGGAGAAGCCGATGTGCATCTCTAAGTCCTGTATCTTGTTGTAGTTAATTTGTTTTTTCAGTATGTTTAGGATGCCGGTCTTTACAAGGATGAAATCAGTCGAGATTGTATAGCGGAAGGAGATGTCCGAGAGGAAAGCGGAAAGGGAAAGGAACCCTGCTGCGAGAACTCCAAGGCCGATTGCAGCTCCAATCCCGAGAATGGCTAGCCCCCCCTGCCCCAAAGAGACCAAGGTGATGGCGAAGAGAAACATCACCGGGATGAAGAGCGCCCCGTAAACAAACAATGCGTAGGTCGCGCCCCTGTAGAAGTTGTTCTTGTAGGGAACCTCTTTCTCGTCTATCTTTGGTCTTTCCAACGAATCCTCCGCGTCCATCTGGAGCGCCATCGTTCCCCCGGCAATTGCCGCGAACTTCGGTCTCTCGGCCTTTGCCTTTCTCTCCGCTTTCTGGCTCTCTTTTTTTGAAAGCGCAATTATCTCCTCGCGGAGAGAGGTGGCGGAATCAGCGGCGATGTAGGGCATGAGGGCGCTGGCCACAGAAGAGGACGTCATGGTCTTTAACGAGATTGCTTTGAGGCCGAAGAGCCTGTCCCATAGGCCGGCGATCTCCTGGACATCCTGGATGTTCCTGTAGAGGAAAAGGTTTTCGCTCCTGGTGATGAAGCCCCTCCTGATGAAAACGCCGTCCTCGCGGAGCTCGTATCTGAGAACTGTGAAATCCAGGTAAGCCCAGATGAACCCGGCCAGGCCGAATAGGATTGCGATGGGCCAAACCTCGAAGAAAAGCCCGAGCATGACCAAGAAACCGAGTGCCGAACCAGTCAGGAGGCTCACGAGCCCCATGCTGCTTGGCTTGACCTGTTTCAGGAGAGCCCCTCCGCTCCCGAGCGCAGTTGGCTCGGGCTTTGCCACGGCAGAGGCAGACTCTGGGAGAAGCGACTTCATCAGTATCTCCCTGAGGGCCAGTGCGTTCTCCCTGCTCACTCCATCGATGTGGGCTTCGATGCCCGAGGTCTCGGTGGCGCTGGAGATGTGAAGGTCCCATAGGCCGAAGGCCCTGTCGAGCAGGTCCTGGTCTAGGTAGACGTCCTGGACCTTCTGGGGCGGAACGATTATCTTGTGGGTCGTGAAGACCCCCTTGCTTATTACGATTCCTTCTTCGGTAAGGTCATAGAAATACTTCCTGAAATATTCGCTCTCGTAAAGGTAGGCGACTGCCGTGATTATGAAGAAGATGACTATGGCCAAGCTCGCGAAGACTGGCGCCGGAATGAATTTCAAGGCAACTGAGGCGATTACCAGGGAGAAAATTCCAAGGCCCGTGAGACTGCCCACTGTCCAGCCCAGCGTCTTCTTTATTATCTTCTCCCTTTTGAGGGGGTAGCCTTGAATCAGAGTTTCAGTCGACAACCTTTCTCACCTTCTTTATCTTCTGGAACAGCGCGGTCTTGAGGGCCTCTGCGTTATCCTTGCTGAGCCCGGGGATGTTTTCCGAGCCCCTGCCCGTGGCCGTGGCAGTGTAGATTGAGACATCCCAAAGGCCCAGGAGCATCTCGAAAATCGACTGGTTTATGTGGATGTCCTGGATTCGCTCGTATCGAATCATCGTGTAGCTCGCCTTGAACACGCCTTTTCTCGAGAAGAAATGGTCGGCGCGGAGCTCGAAAGCGAATTTCCTCAGGAACTCGCCGCAGTACCACCAAATGAAAACGAGCGAAAGGAGAGTCATGAACAGGACCAGGAGCCCGAGCGGGAGGAAGAGGAACAGCAGGAACAGGGAAGCCGCGCCTCCAACTGCGAAAATTACTATTAGGTTGAATACGGCCAGGGCCCCCCGAGCATTCGGAGAGAACTCGACGAATCTTTTCGAGAAATTCTCGTTTAACATGGGAGTATATCCAAACTCATTTTTATTAACTTTAATCGGGCGAAAGCGGAATCCTTAAATATAACTTCGTAGAAAAAGTTTGCATTCAAAAGGCGACCAAGGGGTGCATTTAGATGGAGATGACTCCAGAGCAGATTCATGGAAAGTTATTGGAGATGGGCGTTTCGAAGCTCGATGCGGAACTCGTCGTGAACTGCATAAACCGGAAGAGCTCTTACACGTGGCTGAACACCGACCCCATCACCCAGGACCAGATTTGCATCGTCAACGACTTCATCGCGAAGAATGACATGGGCGTGAAGGTCATCCTCTCCGAGGTCCCCTACCAGAACAAGTTCATTTGGGACGTTAAGATAACGTGCCCGAAGCCAGTTGCCCAAAGCGAGCCTTCCCAGGCCCTTGCCCCTGAAACGGCGAAACAATACGGGCCGGAAGGACGCTTCAGGAGCATCTCGGAATTGGGGCTTTAGGCGGCTTTCGACAGAAGAAGCAGTTTATAAAATTCATCGCCAATACCTTATCGAATTTTATGGCCAAAAAAAAGGAGCGGCGGGAAGTTAGTAAGCCGAAGGGCCCTAAAAAAAAGCCCGCGGGAAGCCGGCTCTCGGACCTCCTATTGGCGCTCTTCAGTGTATTCATAGCGCTGGGAACGGCGTTTCTGCTCTTTTCCTCGTTTTCCGAAAGCGAGACCGAGCCGAGCCCGATAACGAGCCATCTGATTGAGTTCTACGGGCGAGAATGCCCGCACTGCGTGAGTATGGCGCCAGTCGTCTCCCAGGTGGAGAAAGATATCGACGTGACATTCTCAAGGCTCGAAGTCTGGCACAACTCCGGGAATTACCATGTTTTTGAGAATTACCTCGACGCCATAGGCCCGGCTTGCGGGGGAGGCCTTGCAGTGCCTGCGTTTTACAACGTGAAAACAGGCAAGGCGCTGTGCGGAGAGGTCTCGAGAGAGGAGCTCATCGCCTTTGCGAAGGAGGATTAGGCTCGGCCCGCAGAATCGAGAACATCTCGCACGTCCTGCAGACCCCTTTTCTCGAAGGCTCCCCGCAGAGTTTGCAGGGAAGGAGTTTTTCATTTCGAGTGCGGATTTTTCCCTGGATTTCCAGGAAGGTTTCGACTATGTTTTTTCTTAGGCCAGGGTATGTCCTTTCGAGTTTCTCAAGCTCCTCGTATATGTTCCTCCCGAAAGAGCCCTTTGAGCATGGGCACCGCTCGTAAAGAACCGGGAAGTTCATTTCTTCGGAATAGCGCCTTATTTCGGAAGCGGGGCAGAAATACAATGGCTTTATCCTCGGCACGAAGCCGCTTCCCCCATGGATTCTCCCAGGCCCGGAGAGGAGGCAAAGCTCGGGGTTCCCATTCAATAGATTCATGGTGAAGGTCCTCGCCTCATCATCTAGGTTATGCCCGGTGGCGAGCCTGCCCGCCCCGAGTTCGCGGGCCTTCCTGCTGAGAATCGTTTTCTTCATCACCCCGCATATGGAACAGGATGTGAGGCTGGTCTTCGCTTGCAAGGAGGACTTGATGTAGCAAACGGACGCACCGAAATAATCCCTGGTCGATGCAAAATGGAGTTTTATCCCGCCGTCCTTGCAGAAGGAAGTTATGTTCTTTCTGTTCTCAACTGACCAATCCCCGATTCCGAGGTCTATGTGGAGAGCTTCAACAGGGTAGCCGTCCTTGTGCATGATGCTGAGAACGCTTGTCGAGTCCTTGCCCCCGGAGCAGGCGACGAGGACTCTGTCGGTCCTGCCCGCAAGCCGGTGCTTTTTTATCGTCCCGAGAACTTTGCTCTCGAATTTTTTTCCGAAGCGCGACGCCATGGTCATTTTTTTGCCGAGCGACTTTAAATTGATATTACCGGAACTGGGGGTTTTATTAACTCAGAATCACCAGTTCAATCGTGGCGACCATGGGAAAAGATTCTTCAACTAAAGCGGATGCCGTCCAAGAAGGCGATTGGAGAGCAGAGCTTGAGAGCGTATCATATACTGGGATAAGGCATGTCGCCAACTTGCATATTTACAGGAAACCTTCGTGGGCCAAGCAGAGGAGCGCATTCGACCTGGTGGAGCCGGTTGACTACAGGCCCCGGGATGTCGCGGGAGGTTTTTGGAAGGCGATGGTTTCGGTCCCGATGCTCGTCCTGCTCGCGCTTCCCCTTCTCGCGGTCTTCGCAGTAACCTCGTTCCATTACGGGGTTTTGCCTGACTCGATAACCCCGGAGATGTTCAAGGTTGCCCAGTCGGATTCCAAGAGCCAGACTTATCTCGCGGGGTTCTGGGCCCTCGCCCTCATCGCGTTTGTCCCCTGGAGCTCGATGATGTGCGGGATTGAGAACAAATTCTTAAAGTATTTCGAGTGAGCTGTGGCCGAGGATTCAGAAAAATCAAACTAAACGTCAACAGTAAGGTATTTAAACATCAAGTATTACAAAGTATGAGCATGTATGAAAAAGAAAAACCAGAGTTATTTGAATACGAGATAAGGCACAGGGGGGGCGCCTCGCACACTCTCGCAAAAACCAAGAGGGAGATTGTCGACCTGATAGAGAGAAGCGAGTGCGAGAAGTGCAACCAGGTCATGGATGTCAAGGTGGACCGGAACAACACCAGCATCGCCATATTGAAGTGCCCCAAGTGCAAGGACCAGTATGTCTTCCCTGCTGACGTGCTCTGGTTGTAGGGCGGTTTGGCCGGTGGCCCTTTTTGCCTATTTTTGCCTATTCTTTTGTTTCGGCCTTTAATTGGTGCAAAATCACAGATTCTCTTTTTTTGTTATTTTTATAACATCACGTTATTATATGCCAAACTCATTTTATTACACAATAGTTCAGTTTGAGGTGAATTATCATGAGTGGAGCAGAGTGTCCTGAATGCGGCGCATCCATAGCGCCAAGGGAAGGAGTGGATGTGGGGGAGATAATCGCATGCCCGGATTGCGGGACAAAGCTGGAGGTCAAGAGCCTCGGGCCGTTCTCCGTGGACAAGGCGCCTTCTGTTGAGGAGGACTGGGGCGAGTAGACACAAACTAAAGAATGCGCCTCGAGGCGCAAGCGTTCCCAATTGCACTCGAGCGAAACTGGAATCGGGTCAGATGATTTACATGGAAAAAACGGAATTTAACCCGCACGCGAACGCGCGGGCTGCGGAAGTGTTTGCATGGGTATGCGGCTAGCCCTTCTTTTCACTATCTTGACCCCTGAGAACAAGATGCTCATCGATAGCGCTAGGAAGAAGGGAGTCGAGCTCGAAAGGCTCCAGGACAGCGAGATGCTCATGGAAGTCACTGGCGGGAGAAGGGAGCTTGACGGAGTCCTTCAACGCTCCTCGTCCTATGCGAGGACGCTTTACAGCTCGTTTTATCTTGAGCAGCTCGGGACCTTCGTTTGCAATCCCTACGAAACGCACAGGAAATGCGGGGACAAGTTTCTCGCTTCTACGCTCCTTGCCAGGGCCGGAGTCCCGACCCCGAAAACCTACGGGGCTTTCACCCCGGAGAAAGCGACCGAAGCTGCGAAGAAATTGGGATTCCCGGTTGTGATGAAGCCGGTTTTCGGGAGCTGGGCGAGGCTCGTGCACAGGCTCAACGACCGCGAGGCCCTGGAGGCGGAGCTCGAGAACAGGGAGGAGATGGGCCACGCGTTCCAGAAAGTCTACTACCTGCAGGAGCACGTGAACAAGCCCGGCAGGGATATCCGGGCATTCGTCATCGGCGGCGAGTGCGTGGGGGCGATTTACAGGAACTCAACCGAGAAGTCGGGGTGGATAACGAACACCGGGAGGGGAGGGACTGCTTCCAACTGCCCGGTTACAAAGGAGCTTGGGGAACTTGCACTTAAAGCCGCGTCGGTCTTCGGGGAAGGAATCTACGGGGTCGACATGATGGAATCGGAGCGCGGGATGCTTGTTCACGAGGTGAACCACACCACCGAGTTCAGGAATTCGGTCGAGCCCACCGGGGCCGACATCCCTGGAAAGATGATTGACTTCTTCGTTTCAAGGGCACGGAGGTAATGGGATGGCATTCAAAGTTTCGATAATCGGGGCGTCGGGTTATACCGGCGGGGAGCTTCTGCGTTGGGCCCTCATGCATCCGGAGATGGAGTTGAAACAGGTCACTTCGGAGAGGTTCGCGGGAATCCCAGTGACCAAGCTGAACCCGAACCTGCGCGCATTCACCCAGGCCGAGTTCGTCTCGGTGAAAAAGCTCAACACCGACATCGATGCGCTGTTCCTCTGCCTGCCCCACAAGGTCTCGGCAGGCTATGTTAAACAATTCATCGAGACAGGGGCGAGGATAATCGACCTCTCAGCTGATTTCAGGCTCCACGACAAGGACGTTTATGCGAAATATTACCAGGAGCACCCGTGCCCGGAGCTTCTCGAGAAGGCAGTTTACGGGATTCCGGAGCTCCACCGGGAACAGATAAAGAACTCCAGGCTCGTGGCATGCGCCGGCTGTCTCTCAAGCTCGGTCATACTGGGGGCGGCGCCCCTCATTAAAGCGGGGCTTGTAGAGAATTCAACAATCATCGCGGACGCGAAAATCGGGAGTTCGGCGAGCGGAGCTGCGTTCGACATCTCGACCCACCACCCGGAGAGGCAGGGGGTCGTGCGCTCCTACAAGCCCTCTGGCCACAGGCACACTGCGGAGATAGAGCAGGAGCTGAACGAGATTGCCTCCTCGGTCGGGGCGCAAACCAAGGTTTCAGTCGGGCTCACTCCCCACGCCGTGGAAATGGTGAGGGGCATACTCTCAACAATCCACGCGAGGCTCAACTCGCCGGTGAAGGACATCGACATCTGGAAAGCCTACCGGTCTTTCTATGCCGGGTCCCCGTTCATCCGGCTCGTAAAGGACAAGGATACCCTTTACCGATACCCGGAGCCGAAATGCGTGGCTGGCACGAATTTCGCGGACATCGGGTTCGAAATCGACCCGGAGAGGCCGCGCTTGATTGTTATGTCCGCCATAGACAACCTTGTGAAGGGCTCGGGGGGGCAGGCGGTTCAGTGCTTCAACCTCATGTTCGGGCTCGATGAGAAAACCGGGATTTGGCAGCCGGGATTCCACCCGATTTAGCTGGTGATTCGATGGCGAAGCCGATAGTTGTAGTGAAAATAGGAGGGAGCATCGCAGGCGAGGCATCCAACCTAGCGAAAGACATAGCGATGCGCTCCGGCGAGTTCTCCTTCGTGATTGTCCACGGGGGGGCGAAGCAGACCACTGCGCTCTCGGAGAGGCTTGGAATCCAGCCGAAGTTCATAACCTCGCCCTCGGGAGTGAAATCGCGCTACACGGATTCCCAGGGGATTGAGACTTACACTCTGGCCATGAGGGGAGAGGTCAACGCTTCGCTTGTGCTCGCCCTCCAAAATGCCGGGGTGAACGCAGTCGGAATCTCGGGAATCGACGGGCGCCTCCTGTCGGCGAAGCAGAAGATTGTGACTGCTGTCGATGAGAGCGGGAAGCAGAGGATTGTGAGGGACGATTTCACCGGGAAGATAGAACGGGTTAATGCAAAAGCTCTCGAGGGACTTCTGGCCGGGGACTTCACGCCAGTTGTCGCGCCCATTGCGCTCGGGGAGAACAACCAGCCGCTCAATACCGACGGGGACAGGGCTGCGGCTGCAATAGCTGGCGCGCTCGGGGCTGAGAAGCTCCTGCTCATGACTGATGTGGACGGGTATTACCGAAATTTCCCGAATGATTTGGCTCCTGTTCTCCAGAGGGCGGAGATAGACGCTGCCATCAGCAGCGCCTCCGGGGGAATGAAGAGGAAACTGATGGCCTGCGGGGAGGCGATTGACATGGGAGTCGGAGAGGCAGTAATCGCCAACGGGACCAGGGAAAAACCTGTTTCCGATGCACTTGGGGGAGCGGGAACGCATATTGGAGGAAAGGAAAAAACGAGGCATACTAATGCTTCCCTTGTTGAACTGGAGACCGCGCTCGAGATGAACACCTACAGAAAAAGGGATATCGCGATTGTTTGGGGGAAGGGCAGCTTGGTTTGGGATGCTGAGGGAAGGGAGTACATCGACTTCACGAGCGGAATCGGGGTCAGCGTTCTCGGGCATGCACATCCGAAACTTTGCGAAGCAATCTCAAGGCAGGCGAACACAATCATTACCTGCAACGAGGCATTCGCCAATGACCAGAGGACGGAACTGCTCGGGAGGCTTTCGAAGCTCTGGCTCAGCGCAACTGGGAGAAAGGGACACACCTTCCTCTCGAATTCCGGCACAGAGGCCAACGAGGCGGCACTGAAGCTCGCAAGGGCAAAGACTGGCAGGAAGAGCTTTGTTTCAGCGATGAACTCATTCCACGGCAGGACTGCTGGAAGCCTTGCTCTCACTTTCAAACCCAAATACAGGGAGAGGTTCGAGCCGCTGATTGGCCCGATAACAAGGACAAGGCTCAATGATGTTGAGGGCCTCAAGAACGCAGTGAATTCAGACACTGCGGCACTCTTCCTGGAAGTAATACAGGGGGAGGGGGGAGTCAGGCTTGCAAAGGACGAGTTCCTCAGAGCCGCAAGGGACATCTGCACCGACAGGGGCGCTCTTCTAATCTTTGATGAAGTCCAGGTGGGCATGGGGAGAACTGGAAAATTCTTTTCATTCGAGCACTCGAAAGTGAGCCCGGACATCGCGACAATGGCAAAGGGCCTGGCAGGCGGGGTTCCGATAGGGGCGACGATTGCCAACGAGGATGTTTGCGTTTTCAAACCACTCGAGCATGGCTCTACGTTCGGCGGGAATCCGCTGAGCTGCGCAGCTGCCAGTGCCGCGCTGGGGGCATTTGAAGAAGAAAAAATTCTGGAACTGGTCCAAACAAACGGGGAGTGGCTGAAAGCCCAGCTTGAGAGCATGAAGCAGAGACATCCGTCGGTTCTTGAGGTCAGGGGCAGAGGGCTCATCTGGGGGATGGAGCTCAAGGTTGAAGCCACGCCGCTGCTCAAGGATGCGCAATCGAAAGGGCTGTTGATTCTGTCTGCCGGGGATACTGTGGTGAGGCTGCTCCCGCCCCTTAACACTCCGCGAGAAATTTATGAGCGGGCGCTTCCAATCCTTGATTCGGTGTTGCCATGAGCGATTCCAAGGGCGCAAGGAAATTCCTTCACGAACTCGTCAGCACTGAAAGCTTTTCAGGAAATGAGGGAAAAGCTTCTGAAATCTGCGCCAGCAGGATGCGGGAACTCGGGTACAAGCACGTAACGGTTGACGAGGCAGGGAATGCAGTGGGGGCAAATTATGATTACCAAAAGGACCGGAAGCCCGATTTGCTGCTCTTCTCCCACCTTGATACTGTCAAGGGTTTCTGGAAAGTCAAGGAAGACAGATTGGGGGTTTCAGGAAGAGGCGCAGTTGATGCAAAGGGGTGCCTCGCGAGCTATATCGAGGCAGGAGCGCATGCGCCAGATTCGCTAAAGCTCGTAGTCGCAGGGGTCACGGAAGAGGAGGCCCCCACTTCAAAAGGCACCCGCCATCTTCTCACATACCTAAAACCGAAGCTCGCGGTGAACGGGGAGCCTTCCAATTGCGATGGCATTACTGTTGCCTACAAAGGCAGGATACTGGTTGAGTGCCGGAGCGAGGGGGAGGCAGCCCATGCCGGCATGAAAGCCGAGAACCCGATTGAGCGGGTCATCGAGTATTATGAAAAGCTAAGAGGGCATTTCCCCCGGCACCACACGTTTGATTCAGTCATATTCAACGTCACGCACATCGAGTATGGAAAGAGGGACGCGCTCAACATCATCCCGACAAACCTCGATTTCTTCATGGATGTGAGGGTTCCGCCGAATCAGGACATAAAAAAGATTGAATCGCTCTTCAGGACATCGGCGCCCCCTGGGATAAAGGTCCGCATAGCCGAGTGCTTCCCGGGTTGCGAGACCTCGCTCAATCATCCTCTCGCAAGGGCGATGGTTTCGTCAATAAGGAACCATGGGATGGTTCCCCGGTACTTGAAGAAATCCGGCAGCGCCGACATGAACCTCACCATGGCGGAGGGAATCCCGACCATTGCCTACGGCCCCGGAGACTCCAAACTGGACCATACGGACAGGGAATACCTGGCCTGGGCGGATTACGAGAAGGCAATCGGGGTTCTCAAGGACTTTTTAGCTGGCGGGCAATTCCGAGCAACTTGCTGAGCAGGCCCCTGAATATGTTTTATAAAGATATTCTCTCATATATTGCCTGCATCCCGCCATAGCTCAATGGCAGAGCGGTCGGCTGTAGCCTGTATGCACCTTCGAGGTGGAAACCGACAGGTTGTGTGTTCGAAAATCCTTCCCTTTCTTTTTAAGAAAAAGAAAGGTCTGGATCAACCCCAAAGAAAAAACGACGTTGGACCCCAAAAGAAAGGGCGACGAAAACGCTCGGGGGGTTGAACCCCAAAAGAAAACTAATTAAGGGGTATTGAAAATCACACTGGCGGGATTTTTCTGTTTTATTTTATAGCGCACCCGGAAAGCAATTCGACAAAACCCAACCAACGAACTCGCGGGCGGCACGGTGCTCGCTTCAACGAGAGCGAGGCTGTTCGTTCCCCGGCTCTCGAGCAACTCGAGTGTCGAGTTATTTTGGCGGTTTGCTATAGTTACAGGAATTGAGGAAGTCTTGTTCAGTTAGTCGTGGGGGAGGTCAGGAGGAACAGCAATGTGCGAAGCACATTGTGCCCATTTTTGCCTTCGAGGGCAAAAATAGGGCCTGGAACTGGGAGGGGGTGAAACCCCCTCGCGGTTCGGACTGGCGGGATTTTTTCTTTGCATAACCTATTTTAAGCCTAAACCGAAAAAGGCATCATGCATTTTGACAGGCATCTGCTGCTGATTGTCCTCGCCCTGGCCCTTGCAGGAGCAATCTATTTCAGCGGGATTTCCGTCTACGCTCAGCAGCATCTGGTCGAGTTCGGCTACTTCGGCGCGTTCGTCATAATGCTGTTCTCCAACGCGACAATCTTCCTGCCCTTGCCAGGTCTTGCCGCGATAGTCGGGCTCTCGGCAGTCCCGGGGATAAACCCCATTCTGCTCGGAATTGCCTCGGGAATCGGTGGAGGGATAGGCGAAGGAACGGGCTACATTCTTGGAAGAGGCGGGGAGAATGAGATAATGAAGAGGACCCCTGCGCTTTACAAAAAGGTCCGCGACTGGATGGAGAGGCACGGAGTGGTAACCATCGTGATACTGGGCTCGATACCGAACCCTGCTTTCGACATCGTCGGGATAGCTGCCGGCGCCCTCAAGTACGAGTGGTGGAAGTTCATGCTCGCCGCGATAATGGGCAATGTGATAAAATGCGCGCTCGTAGCCTCGTTCTCCTGGGCTGCGGCGTATTACCTGTGGGGGTAATTTTTTCCTCTCGGGCTAGCTCTTGGAGTATAACTGCTTTCTCATGGACTCAAGCGGTTCAGCTTTCTTTCCTGCAAATTCCGCGGCAGTCATGACCGCGCAGCCCTGCTCCTTTCCGGCTGCAACAACTTTTGCTATCTTCTCGCCATAGTCGGGGTCCCTTATGAAGTGGTGGTCCACGACCAGCCTCTTCACATCAGTCTCCCGGATTATCCTCGTCATATTGTGGAACGAATTCTCGAGCGCCCTCTCGCCGAACTTATAGAGCATGTAGCTCAGCGGCCCGTCAAGGAAAACCGTGGTCGGGTTGCACTGGAGGATGAACTCAAGCTGCTCCTTAAGCGGAGGACCCTCGACATCGCTTGTGTGGAGGAACCTCTCCGCCCCATCGTCAATGAAGACCTCGAGCACATATCCGAGCTTCGAATCTATCCCGTGGAACATCGGACCAGAAAATTTCAGGAGAGTGTTCCCGAACTTCCGTTCAGTCCCATCGGCGAAATTCACTTCCTTCGCGATTCCACTTATCTTCGGGATGAATTCCTTCGACCTTCCAATCTGGCTGTCGTTTATGTTCTGTTCCGGATTTTTTAGGAAAACAGTCTTGCCCTTGTAGAGTCCGGGCTGGTCCGGGTTGTAGTGGTCGAAGTGGTAGTGGGTGATTACCCGTGCATCGGAGGCCTTTGCCTTTTTCTCAATGTTCGCCCACTGCTTCCCCATCCTCGCAATTTCCTTGGGATGCGGCATGAGGCCGAAGCGGTTGGGGGCGAGCGAGACAGCCGGGTCGATAACGAGTTTCAGGTCTTTTGTTTCGACATAGGTCGCCATGGAGCGGGTGCCCATGGAATCGAAAGCAAGAGGGGCAATCTTCATTCCATCACTGCTTCCTGGCGATTTTCCCGAACTTGGCATAGGGCCTGCTGGTGGGGCTTTCCATGAGCTCGAAAACGACCTGCGAGATTCTCATCCCCTTGTGGATGACGAGCTTTGAGGGCGATAGGTTCACTATCTCCAGGACCTGGCGGTTGTCCGAGCCGGGCTGGACGAGCGAACTGGTGACATGAACGGCGAGGCCCATGCGGGCATAGCGGCTCCGCCCCTCCAGGTGGCCCATCAGATTCGGGGGAAGGGTTAGTTTTTCCTCAGTGAGCCCAAGGCACATTTCCCCTGGGGCGAGCTCAAGTGAGTCGCAGGAAAGGGGCTCGGTCGCCTCCTTGAAATCAATCTCAAGAAGGTCAACCCTTCGCTTGATGTATTTCTTTTTGAACTTCCAGAACTTGTTGGAGAGAGTGAGGTCCACTGAAGCGGGACCGATCTGCTCTTCGGAAAAAGGCGAAATGGAGAGCTTCTTTTCACCCATCAGTTTCCGTATGTCGTTGTCAGAGAGTACCATGGGTGGGTATTGGAAGGAAAATAATAAAAAGATGAAAAATAAGCTCCGTGCTTTTACTTCACGATATTTATCTTTCCGTATTTTCCAGCTGAAATCTGCTTGTTGCCCCTGAATTCGGAGACCCAGCCGTTCTCGAGGTTTATCTTGTCCCCGATGGAAACTTTCTCGATGTCCTCGCCCCAGAGGGAAAGCGTTATCTCGCCGCTTTCGTCCTTTATGGTTGCGTTCGCGACCCGGGTTCTCTTGCCGAACTTCGTTATGACTTCGCGCGGCTCTTCTATGGCGGTAACTTCAGCCTCGATAGTTGCGTTGCCAGTGCCGGCCTTGAGTTCAGAAATCTTCATCAATTCACCCCACTTAATAAGCGCGTTTTCTATTTCTGCAGTGTAAGGTTTTTATAGGTTTCACAAGTCCCGATTTTTTTCGACGGAAGCGAACAGCATCGGCAAGAGGACAGTCGCATCCCCATCAATCGTCACATAGCGGGCCTTCTCCTTAATCTTGCCCCAGGAGACAGCTTCAGTGAGCCGGGCCCCGCTCAAACTCCCGTCATACTGGCTCGCAGTCGTTATGTAAACCGCATAGTCGAGCCCGCCCTTGAACTGGTTCCACCAGATTGTGTGGTGCTTCGAAATGCCCCCGCCAATCATCAGCGCCCCGGTTTTCTTCGAGTCGAAAACGATGTCCGAGAGCTCCTTCTCGTCCTTGAGAACGTCCACCTTGAACCCAGTTCTCTGGGAGAACATCAGCAGATTTGTCCCGAAAGCGCCATCGGTGATTCCCGGGACATAAATGGGAACATTGTGCTTCGCAGCCTGGTGGAGAATCGAGCCCTTGTCTTCAACCCTTTTTCCGATTTCGTGAATCAACTCGCGGCCTCCCCACTCCTTCTTGTCCTTGCAGAGTTCCGAAAGAATTCCGTTCATCCTCTTCTCAATTGGCGGGCCGTAGGACTCGTTCGGAATCAAAATGTTGCCGAGCCTGTAGATTTTCTCCTTGTGGAGCATCGCATCATCAAGCTCGAAACTGCCCTTGTAGTAGCTGCCGCCCCAGGAGCGCGCCAGGTCGTGGTCGAGCGTCCCGCAAGTTGTGATTATCGCCTCGAAGTCCTGCACGTGCTGGGCGACTGCCCCTCTCAATCCAGTTGAGATTACGCAAGCGGGAAAGGAGAAGAAGTTCGTGCAGCCCCCGTCCTCAATCATCGACTTCAGGATGTCTGCGCCCTTGGCAAGGTGGGAAGCCGTGAAGCCGCCTGCCTCGCCCATCTGCCTGACCAGCTCCGAGACAGTCATTCCCGGGGCAAGGCGCATGTCCGTTACTTTATCCTTGGGAGTCAGCTTCACCGAAATCGCCTAGGTCTCGGCCTTCTGGAAGACGCGGATTGCGCTGGCCTTTATTGTGACTGGAATCGGGACCGCCACCTCGGTCAGCTCAACGGTGATGTCCTCCTTGCTCTCATCGATTTTTATGACCCTGGCCTTCTCGCCCTTGAACGGGCCGCTTATGAGCTCAACGATGTCGCCCTTGGAAATCGCAACTCCGACTGCCTTGGCAGCCACGAGAGAATCCACTTCCTTGGGGTCCATGTTCTTGGCTAGCACGCCCTTTATGTGCGGGATGCGCATGGCCGCCTGCCTCACGGCGACCTCGTCCTCGGCCTCAATGAGGAGATAGCCGTGCAATTCGTCTATGGCTGCTATGGAGTAGATGCCGAGCTTCTCTTTCTTTATCTTGTTCTTCAGGACGTCTGCAACAACTTTTTCCTGTCCTGCAGTTACCCTGTAGACGAATATCACACCAATCACCTTACGTTTATCGAGTCTATGCCCGTGAATATCAGCGTTATCAGAACTCCGAGGAACCCAATCAGCACCATGCCCGCGCCCGTTATCTTCGCTATCATCCAGAACTCGTCGCTCTTCGGCCTGTAGGAAACCCTAAGGACACGCATTGACTTTTGTATGAACGTGTTTATTGATTCTATGAAAGGATGTTTCAGTTCCATGCAAATCCCTCAGTCTATGAGATCGATGTCGATTTCTTGGTCGAATTCCCCGCCGAGAACCTCGTCCGAAGTCTTTTCAACTTCATAGTGCGGCAGCTTCGCGCCTGCGATGACCACGAGAACCCTGAGCGAGCACTTTGGCAGGTCCTTCTCGATGCGCGCACCCCAGATGATGTGGGAATTCGGCGCAATCCTCTTTGAGACCTCTTTAACCATCAGCTCTGCCTCGCGGAGCGTCATGTCCTCTCCGCCGACCACGTTTATCAGCGCCCTGTTGGCCTCCGACATGTCAACATCAAGAAGGGGGCTGCTCATTGCGGTCTCAATGGCAATCAGCGCCCTTTGGTCCGGCTTTGCGTCAGACGTTGCCTCGCCCATTCCCACGACTGCGCACCCGGCGTCCTTGAGAACCGTCTTCAGGTCCGCGAAGTCGAGGTTCACCAGCCCCGCTTTGGTGATGAGTTCGGCAATCCCCTTCACGGCGTTCGAGAGGACTTCATCCGAGACCTTGAACGCAGTGTTCAGCGGAAGGTCCGGGACTATCGTAAGCAGCTTGTCGTTCGGGACAATTATGACTGTGTCAGCGCCCTTTGCGAGCTTGTTCAGCCCTGTGAGGGCGTTCTCCATCCTCTTCCGGCCCTCGGAAGTGAAAGGGAGGGTAACCACGGCTATGGTGAGCGCATTGCTGGATTTGGCCTTCTCCGCAATCAAGTGCGCGCTGCCCGTTCCCGTCCCCCCTCCAAGGCCGCAGGTGACGAAAACCATCGAGCCGTCCTGGAGGGACTTCTTTATCTCCTCCTCCGACTCCTTGGCCGCTGCCTCCCCGACTTCGGGGTTCGAGCCTGCGCCCAATCCCTTGGTGGTGTTCCTGCCCAGGAGTATCTTCTTGTCCGCGCGTATTTTCACCAGGTGCTGGACATCGGTGTTGGCGGCTATGAAGCTCGCGCCCTCGACCTTCATCTCGCGCATGCGGGAGATGGTGTTGCATCCGCTCCCTCCGGTGCCAACTACGTAAATCTTGGGCTTGCTAGCCTCTAGGAACTTGAAAAGTTCCTCGTCTTCAGCAGAAAGGCTGCCCCCATCCTGGAGTATGTCCTTGAGCATTTCATTCTCGGTCAACTCATCCCCTCGCGCGTTTGTTTTTCGAGAACGAGTGTTATGATTGACGCCCCTAATATTTATAAGTATATCTTCACGTATATCGAAGTTATAATGCGCAGAAGACAATGGTACTCGCCAGTGACTAGAAAGCCCGAAGCGCCCCGGGGCGCCGTTTTCGAGTCGAGCGATGTACCTTGGGAGTGATTCGATGATTTACGCAAAAATCCTCGTGAAGGGAAACGTCCAGAACGTGCGCTATCGGGACTTCGTCAGGGAGATAGCGAAAACCCTTGGCGTGAACGGGATTGCGAGGCACTGCCATGGGGACGTGGAGATTGAAGCCGAGGCGAAGAGCGAGGCTGAGTTGGACGAATTCACGCGCCTTATACAAAAACAGAAGAAGCAGGATGAGCGATTCGGCATCGATGTTGCGAGCGCAACAGTGGTCTCCAAGACAGAAACTGACAACCAGAAATTCATCAGGTTCTCAGTTGAGTAGGGGTTATCTGAATCGTTTTCTAAAGCCGAGGGCTGAGAACGTGACCAAGAGAAGACCAATAATCAGAACCAGCGGGAAGCAGGCGCTGATGTTGAGAGCACCGTAGAGTGGCGGGTAGAGGTAGGCGGCCGAGCTGTTGGTTGGGAGATAGGTGTCGCCCCCTGGATAAACGGCAGCTACAGTGGCATTTTCAACAGGGGTGAAGAGCGCTGTTGCCTTTCCATCGTCATCAGTTTCCTTCACTGCGTTTTCACCGCAGCAGCCCGAACTGCACTGCCAGTAATCCTGGGGAACCGGGCCGCATCGGTGGAAACCTGTGGGGCATTCCTCAAAATTCCCGAAGGCGCACATTTGGAAGAATATCTTTTCCCTGGAAATCGGGATTGCCGCTTTTCCGCTCAAGTCGATGGAGATGAGGGCTGCGCTTGCCCGGATTGCGCCGGAAGAATCTTTTTGTATGTAAAGCTGCAGCTCGGTGGGGAACTTATCTGAAGGGCAGACGCCGTTGCAACCGGCAAAGGCGGGGGAAGCAGCCAGGATGAACGCAATCAGGAGGAGCAGCGCTCTCATGGATTAGTTTGACCTCAAAGTATTTATATCGTGGTCGGATAAACTATTGCGTGGCACCCCAAAAGCAGAAGCGGAGGGAAAACGCCCCTGAGGCTCTTTTCGACACCTTGGGGGATGCCGGGAAATCGAAAACCGGCGACGACGGCTGGATGCTAACGAGCGAGAAAATCCGGGGCCTGGTCCCGAAGAGGGTCGTGGCAGAAGGGGGCAAGAAGGATTTTGGGGAAGAGCCGCCACTCGGGGAGGAGCTTGTTTTCGGGGAGGGCGGGGAGCCCCTCAAGCGCTACACCAAAAAGAAGATTGCCGGGGCTGCGGATGTTGCCGATGAATATTTGAGGGTGACTGCCAGGGGGGCTATCGAAATGGCAAACAAATTCCTCTCGCCGCTCTCTGACATGCTCGGGCGCAACAGACGGGACGTGGGCTAATACTATTTTTAATGTTTACCTGGAAAATAACTCACGCAATTTGGGCCAGTAGATCAACGGTAGATCGCTACCTTCGCAAGGTAGAGGCTCGGGGTTCAATCTCCATCCCTTTTCTTTGGAAAGAAAAGGTCTGGAGCAACCCCAAAAGAAACACGAACGCCCCAAAGAAAAGGGATACTCATGTTCTGTTCTTTTGGAAAGAACAAATCCCCGCTGGTCCATTTTTTGTTTTCTACGTGCTTAGTTTGGGGGATAAGGAGGGACCTATTTGTGCACGTGCACAAATGGTCCATAAGTTCGGATCGCCGAACTTATCGGACCTGAAACCTTAGGGGGGTGGAACCCCCCTTGTGGTTCGAAGCTGGTCCATTTTTTATTCCCAAAGGGATGGAAAAGGATATTAATGCCCTTGATTAACTGTTTTTTATGGGGGCAGTGGACGATGCGCTGTTCGAGCTGAAACTGGCGCTCGACAGAACGTTGGGCGGTCTTTTCAGCAGGGGAAAAAAACATGGGCACGCCCGGTATTGCCCTGCATGCGGAACAGCGAACAGCGAGGGCGCGAGCAGATGCTCGAAATGCTACCGCTCGTTTGAGCTCTACAACCGGCCTTAGGATTAGATTTTTAAACAGGGCCGTCTAATTTTAGTGCGGTGACCAGGTGAACGTTTATCGGATTGCACTGCTGCTCTTGCTTCTTCCAGCCTTTGCTGCAGCGCTCACCACCATAAGCGCGAACTGTTCCCACATCACAGTTACGACTGACCTTGGGTCGGATGCGCGAGTCGATATCGAATACAACGTTAACGGGGCTTGGGAGCCGATTTATGCCATGGACTCGGCAAGCTCTGGAACAGTTGTCAAGCCCACGCTGTTCAACGGAACGCACAGGGCTGCTGCGAGACATGGAACAGGCTCGATTGTCGAGCGAAGCGACCCGATAGAGATAACCACCTGTGCGCCCCCCAAGAGATGCACTAGCAAAACTGATTGCAACAGCGGGCAGGTTTGCGCAGGAGGCTTCTGCACTGCGGGCGAATGCTTAACTGATACCGAGTGTTCGGATGACAAGAAGTGCAACACCGCCTCGAAAACTTGCGTTGCGGTCCCGTGCGCCTGCGGGAGCGTGGCAAACCACGTCTGCAATGCGTACCAGTGCTGCTCGGATGAGAATTGCACTGCTGAGCGAAAGTGCGTAAATCACCTCTGCGTTTCTGAGTCCAGTCCGGGAAGCCAGATTGACCCGGCGAAAACATCTGCGCAAGCCGAGATTTCCGCTGCCGAAACAGCCATAAGCCAGGCAAAGACCCAGGGGAAGGACATGACAGCTGCCGAAGCGGTGCTCGCCCAGGCGAACCAGAAATTTAACCAGGGAGATTATCCTTCCGCCCAGTCTCTCGCGACAATCGCAAAGCAGAGCGCCGGGGGAGCCGGCACGGGTTCCGAGGGGCAGGGCAGTTCAGGAGAGACTGCCGCAGGGCAGAACTTGCTTGCTTCCGGGGCGGGAGTTGCCTGCATCGGGGGAATCGCGCTGTTCTTCGTGTTTTTGATTGGGCTGTTCCTGGTCGTGGCGCTTGTTGCCGGGTTCTACAAGAGGAGGTAGAAGGGCATTCAGTGAGTATTATAATAATCCATGATCTTTTTTTCCGTCTCCCCGCCCTTGTCGTATTTACCGAAGATGTCGTTGACTGAGATAATCCTCGCGAATCTCGGCGAGGATAATGCGCCCGTCCTGACCGCATCACCCTGGGTTTCCATCCTCTGTATGCAGTTGACTACGTTGGTTATGTCGATGTTGATTCCATTGAAGTCGGGTCTTTTGTTTGCTTCAGCCTTCGTGTTTGAAAGATTTGCGG
>JBFYLO010000061.1:0-3185 GCA_041305385.1 Microcaldota archaeon
TGGAGAATTGAGGGGGATGAGCAATTGCCCATGGAGATGTATCCCCAAGATGCGTCGAGCTTTGCAGCCACCCTCCCGGCCCAGCCCGAGGGAGTCGAAGTCTCCTATTACATCAAGGCAGTCGACAAGCAGGGGAATTCGGTTTCAAGCGCGAGGGAATCCTACGGGAAGCCCCAACCAATCATCAATCAGACCATCAACCAGACCTGGGCAAACCAAACAGCCGGCAACCAAAGCGGAGTTGGGGATTTTTTCAACATCGGCCAGATAAACTGGTGGCTCGTTATTGGAGTCGGGGCCATTCTCATCGTTGCGATAATCGTCTATATCTACATAAAAGAGGAATAAGCCAGAAGCGGATTAAGGAGAACGTAAGCAATTGCCCCGGCCAGCGCAGTGACCGGAATCGTGAGAATCCACGTATACACTATTTTTCGTGCAATGCTCCATCTGACAGCCGAAGCCCCCCTCGTGGCTCCCACTCCGGAGATTGCTCCCCCGATGACGTGGGTGGTGCTGACAGGAATGCCCAGAAGGGTGCTGCCCAAGATGACCCCTGCCCCGGACGTTTCAGCGCAGAATCCATTGATTGGCTTGAGCTTTGTGATTTTCATCCCCATGGTCTTTATCACCTTGGCTCCGCCCGCAAGGGTTCCCATTGCGATTGTAGTGTGCGATACAATCACCACCCAGAAAGGCACGTGGAAAGCGGAAATCACCCCGCCTGAAAACAGGAGCAGCGTTATTATTCCCATCGTCTTTTGAGCGTCATTGGTCCCATGCCCGAGGCTGTATACCGAGACCGAGACAAGCTGGAGTTTCTTGAAGAGATTGTTCACCGAGGCAGGCGACGAATTCCTCGCGAGGTTCAGCACAACCAGCGAGAAGATAATGGCGCCGATAAACCCGAGCGCTGGCGCGACGAATATGAAAAGTACCACCTTCCATATCCCGCCCCAGATGAGAACCCCCATCCCATTTGCAGCTATGGCAGCGCCGATGAGCCCCCCTATGAGCGAGTGGCTGGCGGAAATCGGCAGTCCCTTGTGAGTCATCAGATATACCCAAACTATTGCGCTGACAAGTGCGCATAAAATTATCGGGATAGTTACGGCCTCGGGCGTAACGAGCCCCTTCCCGACAGTCTCGGCCACGGCGGTCGAGAAGAGGAACGCAGCTATGAAATTGCAGGCCGCTGAGAGCAAAACCGCCTGCCTCAGGGTCAGCACCCTTGTTGCGACCACAGTTGAAACAGCGTTCGCTGAGTCATTGAATCCATTCCCGAAATCGAACGCGAGCGCGAGGAATATCCCGATGCAGACCAGCAGGAGTTCAGGCATTCCTTATCACTATGCCTTCCAGTATTATTGAAATGTGTTGGGCCTTGTCGGTGAGCTGCTCGGCAGTTTCGTATAAATCCTTGAGCTTTATCACCTCCAGCGGGTCGGGCTTGTTCGCGAAAAGCTTAATCATGACCTCGCTGTGAACGGTGTCAGCAAGATTCTCCAGGGCGTGAATCTTCCTGTGCTCCTCGGTTATCTTATTGCGTGTCCTCAGCTTCAGTATCTCCTTCTTTACTTCAGAGAGCTGCTCGCAGCTTATGTCGACCTGTTTTTTCAGGGTGGGGGGGATTTTCTTTAGTTTGTAATAATGGATCTTTTTCGTAAGCACGTCGACAAGGTCCACCGCATCATCGAGCCTGACCGCGAGTTCGTGTATATCCTCGTGGTCTATGGGCGTAATGAATGTGGAATGGAGGGTATCGATTATCTCCCTAGTTATCTCATCCCCCCTCTTTTCGAACTTGTTTATCCGCTCGAGCCAGTCCTTCTTTCCTGAATTCCCATAGGACTCATATTCGTTGAGAAATTTCTGCAGGGCCTCGGAAGCCTCGAGGGCGTTCTGCGCCTGCTTTTCAAAAAGGTCGAAGAAAATAATCTCCTTCGGAAGAAAGAACGATATTATCCGTCTCATCGAAGATACCCCCCGAGATAGAATAGATGCTAACGCTTATCTCCCTTTTGGTGCAGCCCCAGGAAGGTTTTAATTGGTGCTCTTGTGATAAAGGTTTATGGAAGAGCAGAAACCGCCCCCGGCGGGCCCGAGCAAGGAAAAAGTCCTGACCTTGAAGATTGAGAACCTTGACAAGAAGATTGACGCCCTCAGGAGAGAGATTAAGCACGATGAGCGGGCGCTGGAGAAAGTGCTCACGCAATTCCTCGGCTCTGCGTTGGCTCTCGCCGCAGCCCTTTTCTGGAAGGACGCCATTCTTTCTGCCATAAAGAATTTCCTTCCAGTAAGCCAGCGATGGGAGTGGGAGCTTTCCGTTGCCATCATATTCACCCTGGTTGCATCATCCCTAATCCTCATCTCAACGCGCTGGAGCCACAGGAGATAAGGCGGTGATGATGCTCGAGACGATAACCCAGCCGATTCTGGCTTTCTTGACCAGTTTTCCACCACCACTCGCCTCGTTCCTCCTGGGGGCGGTTCCAATTTCCGAGGTCAGGGGCGCTGCAATTTTCGCCTTCCAGCAGGGCGACCCTTCGCTGGTGCTTTACGGGATTGCCGGAAACATCGCAGCGGCCCTCGCGCTCATCATGCTCTGGGACCTCTTCCACATAGAAAAAATCGGGCGGTTCATAATGGGGGCCAGGCTCGAAAAGAGGATTGAGGATTTTAAGAAGAACCACGAGCTTGGGGAGACGATTGCGCTGGCAATATTCATCGGAATCCCGCTCCCGATTACCGGCGTCTACACCGGCGTTTTGGTCGGGAAAATCCTGAACATATCCGACAGGAAGTTGTTTGTCGCAAGCATTGCAGGCATACTGATGGCTGCGCTCATAATGTGCCTCGCACTGAGCGGCGTATTCTCGTTCCTGTCGATTTTCACCTGAGGCGGTTTCATAAATGCATTGGTAGCGCATTATTCGTTTGGCGGAAAGACGGAAGTGCCGAAGCGCTCCGGGCAGGACTGGAAGGGAGATTGAAGCTTTAATTGCTTAAAGCGAATGTATTTAAACTAAAAAACCCATAATCAACGTGAACATTCTAATGTGGGAGGTTGGTCGTGTGAACAAGTTGCTATTCGTTTTCGTGTATCTGCTAATTCTCGCTTTTCCGATTCTCGCTGTTTCAGATTTAGCCATCCCCGCTGTAATCACCGATGGACCGACCGTTCC
>JBFYLO010000062.1:0-47654 GCA_041305385.1 Microcaldota archaeon
AAAATCGAATACACGAAAGTATACGCGTCCGCCGGCTTTGACATAGAAAGCGGCAGGATGTTCAAGGAGGGGGAACGGGGAGTCGCAGTACTTGGCTACAGCATAGCCAATGAGCTCTGGGGAACGGCAAAGAACCGGAAGAAGATGCGAGTCGGGGACACGTTCATTGCTTCCAACAAGACATATACGGTCATAGGGATAATGAAGAAATCCGGCGGCGGCCTGATCTCAATAGCCGATGCAGGCATCTACATGCCCTATGAGGACGCGAGGAGCGCCCTCCCGACTTACTCTTCAAACACCCAAGTAAGCGAGATAGACCTAAAGGTAAAGAAGGGCTACCCCTCAACCTTTATCGATTCGGAGATAAAGAGAGTTCTTGACATCCGGCACAGGATAAAGAACGCGGACGAGCGGGATTACCGGGTCCAGTCAAGCGAGCAGGTCCAGAGCATAATAGGGAACATAACGGTTCTTCTGACCGGATTCCTTGCGCTGATTGCGGGGATTTCCCTGCTCGTCGGGAGCATCGGGGTGGCGAACACGATGTTCATGTCAGTCCTCGAGAGGACCCGCGAGATAGGAATTCTAAAGGCAGTGGGAGCCGACGAGTCGGTCATAAGGCAGATATTCGTCATAGAATCCGGGCTGATAGGACTTGTTGGCGGCGTGATCGGCGTTCTCCTCAGCTATCTCCTCATAATCAGCATCGATACTATTTTAGGCTTCATAGCATTCGTCATGTCTCTCTTTGGGGCTAGTCTTTCCATAACGTCCCTCTCCCAAATCGGCCTCACGATAATCGTCACCCCAGAGCTAGCCATATTCGCAATAGGGATTTCATTCTTAACAGGCATGCTCGCAGGCTATTTCCCAGCAAGAAGGGCAGCCAGCATGAACGCAGTGGAGTCCCTTAGGTACGAATAGTTATTTATAGCTCAACGCATCTATTCTTTTGGGGTGTTCTCCATGGAAAAGCATCCTGTGGGAAAGATAACGCACTATTTCTCGAAGATAGGCGTTGCCGTGGTCGAGGTCTCCGGCGAGCTCAAGGTGGGCGACAGAATAATGATTGAGGGCTCGGGAGAAGGCCCGCTCGAGCAGACTGTCGACTCGATGCAGATTGACCACCAGGAGGTCCAGGAGGCTTCGCAGGGACAGTCAGTCGGCATGAAAGTGGTTGGCAAGGTCCACCCGGGAAATGCCGTATTTAGGGTTTCGGACTAAGCTGGTGTTCAATTGGAAGTCAAGGTTTCCTGCGGAAAGGGAGAGGTTTCGCTTTCGGTTCCTGAGGAAAACGAAGTGCAAGTTCTAACTCCTCATCCTCCCAAAATGGATTTTGAAGTCCTCGGAGCTTTCAGGAAAGCCCTGGGAAAACCTGTCGGGAAAAAGCTGACGGAACTGGCAAAGGGCAAAAAAGTAGTTTTGATGGTCCAGGACCAAACAAGGTCAATTCGGGAAAAAACGGAACTTGGGGAAGCGATACTGGAGGAGCTCGCAAGGGCCAAGCCTTTGAAAGTGAACGTTCTCATTGCAACCGGGACCCACAAACCAAATGACCCGAAGAACGCGGAAATCATTGGGATGCTGAAAGAAACTGCAGCGAAATATGGCCTGCCCGCAACTTTCAAAGAGCACGATTCCGAGCAGGGAAAAAACCCGGAGGAATATTCCAGGAACATTTTCGTTGGAACTACTCCCTCAGGCACTCCAGTTTACACGGACAAAAAGCACCTCGAAGCCGATGTCATAGTCGGCACCTCGAGCATGAAGATGCACTATTTCGCCGGCTATTCCAACATGCTGAAACTGGTCGCCCTTCCCGGGCCAGCGGGCTATGAGACAGTCAGGATAAACCATAAGCTGATTCTCGACCCTCGCTCCTGCGTTTGCTCCCACCCGCTCCATTACAAGAACAAGGATAACCCAGTTGCCAACGACATGTACGAAGCCTACAAGCTCGTAATCTCCCACCAGCTCATAAGCGGCAAAGTTACAAAACTTGCTGCCCCCCGCCCTGTTTTTATTCTTGCAAGCTTCACTGACCTGAAGGACTCAAAACTGGGGGTAGTCTGGTGCGGTGCAGGGGAAGGTGAAACGGTTACAAGAAATGCCATAAGAGCCGTCGACAAGGATTACACCTTCAAGGCGAAGCCGGCGGACATCGTTATCCTCGGGGCAGGCCCCGCCCCCTACGACCGTCACCTTTTCTATGTCCACAATGGAGCAGACACTTCTCGAAGGGGCCTGAGAAAGGGAGGGAAGATGCTCATACTGGCGGAATGCCCGGAGGGAATCGGACCGGAGGGCGAGCAGACCCGCCAGTTCATAGAGGCGGCGAAGAAGCCGAAGGACCAGATAATGGGCTATGTCCGCGACAATTTCCAGATAGGAATGCAGAAATCCTACAAGCTGGGCGAGCTGCTTCAGGAGGCGAGCGAAGTTTGCGTTTACCTCCCGCACTCAAGCAAGCTCAGCGAAAAAGAGCTAAGCGATTTGCATCTTGCCTCAACCCGCAATCCGCAGGAGTGGCTCGAGGCGAAACTGAGGGAAAAACCGGATTCCTCGCTTCTAGTCATAACAAAAGAGGCCACGAGAATTGCGCTTCTTTAGTCTGTTATCTTGAAGTCCCTGAACTCCCCAGTCGCCTTCTCCCACTTGAAATCTATTTTCTCAACCACCGCGCCAGCTGGCCCGCGCCCCGCCCATTCGAGCAGGCGCTCGAGTCCCTCCCTCTCGCCTTCAGCAACGCACTCGACCCTCCCGTCATCCAAGTTCCTAATCCATCCGGTTAAGCCGAGAATCAGCGCCTCCCTCTGCCCAGTTCCCCTGAAGAAAACGCCCTGGACGGTTCCCGAAACAAGAAAATGAAGCCTGGCCCGCATCACTCTCGCCCATACACCGGCTCGAATTTGTCTTTTGGAATGTGCTTCTTGAGGTTGTCCAGAAGCGTCCTGTTATTCCTAGAATCCCTCGTCATCCTTTCGACCATCCCGCCCAGTTTTCCGTATAGCTCCTTCCTCGCTTTTCCTTTCTTTCGAATTGACATATACTGGCAGAGGAGAGGGTAGGTTATGGAGGCGCATGAATAGACGACAACATTGTTCCTCCGTGCATCCTTAATCTTGCCCCAGGACTTCGCCTCCTGCGGGGTCGCGCCAGAGAGCCCTCCCCAGTGGGGGGAGTCAGTCGTAAGCTGTATGAAGAAATCGTGGCCTCCCCTGCTGTCGAAGAGAATCTGCCAGAGGGTCGGCTGGGTCTGCAGGTAGAAATTTTTTGGCGAGCCTCCACCGACTATCACGACCCCGTTCTTCTTCGCCTCCCGGACAATTGCAGTGGTCTCAATCACATCCTTTATGGGATCGATGGGAATCCGTTTCCCAAAGAGCTGGGGCGTAACCAGGTTCATCCCGATTGATGAATCGCCCGGAGAGGACGTATAAATCGGAACTCCGAATTTCGCGGCATTCCCAAGGAGCGACTTTTCCGGATGAGGGGCCTTCTCGTTGACATAGTCCCCGAGAATCTTGTGGAGCTCTGCAGTTGAAATAGAATCAGGATACTCCCTCCCGATGACCGCATTCTGAATCATCAAGTCCGTGGCAGTCAGCGTTTCGTCGTCCCTGATGAATGTGTCATAGATTCTTGCGACTCCGTGGTTGTGGAGCTCGTCATCGTCCACATTGACTTGCCCCTGCTTGACAGGATAATCGAAGGTCCGGTGGAGGTCGTGGTAGAGGTTCGCGCCAGTGGCGATTATGAAGTCGAGGAACCCCTTTTCCATCAGTGAGATTATCGGTCCGCTCATGCCGATAGGCGTCATGGCGCCCGCGAGCGTGAGGCATATGGTCGCATCCTCGTCTATCATTCTCGAATAGAGCTCGCAAGCCTCCCCCAGCCTCCTCGCGTTGAATCCAGAGTTCGCAAAAACGTTGTCAATGAAATCAGCAGTGTTCTCATTCCCCTCAAGCTTTAGGGGCTCAATCATCTTCCCGGACATGTAATGGTTCTTTGCCATAAAAATCAACGATAGAAAATACCAGGCAATCTTTAAATGATTTTTTAATAGTTTCATGCAATAAACCACACGGTGAAACCATGTCGCTTGATAAGATTGAGGCTGAAATTGAAAAGGAACTTGCGCAGCTTAGCGCCGAGGGAAGGGCTAAGGCGCCTGAGAGAGTGATTATCGAAGTTATTCCGCCATCTGGGGAAAAAGGCCCGCGCTTTAAAATCCGAGGTTCGGAAAAGGAATTCATCCGGATGAACTCGAATGGATATCTCGGTCTTGCTTATGACAAGAGGCTCAAAAAAGCGGCCCACGGGGCAACTGAGAAACTCGGAGTAGGCCCGACGGCAGTCCGATTCATAGACGGGACCTATGAGCCACACGTAGACCTCGAGGAAAAACTTGCCAAATTCCACAGGAAAGAGGGGGCGAAGATTTTCAGCTCAGCCTACATGGCAAACTTAGGGCTTGCGCTCTCGATAACCAATCCCAGGACTTTCTACATCAGCGACGAACTGAACCACAACAGCATCATCCGCTCCCTCCGCATCGCCGGAGTCAAAAGCGAGAACAAATCGGTTTTCAAGCACAACGACATCGATGATTTGGCGAAGAAATTGGGCGAGGTCTCAGCGGGAATCGAGCGGGTGGTCGTTGTTTTCGACGGAGTTTTCAGCATGAGGGGGGACAATGCCCCCATGGACAGGATAGTGAAAACGTGCAGGGAGTTCGATTCGAAATTCAAGGATGGCGTGATTTCAGTCGTTGACGACTCCCACGGGACTGCCGCCTACGGAGAAACGGGCCGCGGGACCCCAGAGGTCGCGAATGGAATTGGATTTGACATAATAACAAGCACCATGGGGAAGGGAATCGGCTCCAACGGTGGTTATGTGGCCACGAGCGCCAAAGTCATAGAGCTGATGAGGCAGAGGGCGGACACCTACATTTACACAAACCCAGTTGCAGTCGCTGATGCTGCCGCGAGTTCGAAATCGCTCGAAATCATCGACAGCAAAGAGGGGAAAAACCTTTTGGCCAGGGTCAAGGAGAACGCGCTCTATTTCCGGAAGCACATCGAGGGAATGGGCTATGAAACCTTGCCGGGGCAACATCCAATTGTGCCGGTTCTGGTAAGGGACACAATGAAGACGAGGAAGCTCGTGAGCGCTTTGTTTGACCGTGGCATTCTTGTAGTGGGCCTTACTTTCCCAGTTGTCCCTAAGGGCGACGAAACAATTCGAACCCAGTTATGTGCGAATCACACCAAATCAGACATCGACTATGTGCTTGATTCATTCGGGAAAGCGGGAAGGGAGATAGGAATAATACACTAAACATCCAGGAGAACCCGAATCGTAACCTTTCCTTTCTCCTCTTTTACCGAGAGTTCGTGGTAGGTTACCGCTTTGACAGTCCCCTTTTTCGGGGCGTCCTTCTCCCCGTAGGCGATTCCCATCAGTTTGAATCTCTTGCCCTTCGTTTTCTCGAACTTCTTCACTTCGAATCTCGAAAACGGCATCTCTAGAACCTCGCTCTCCGCAAGGAGCCCGGCAAGGACATCAACAACCAAATCCCCAAGGCTATCCGCTTCCCGTTCGATTTCGAAAGAGTCCTTCTCCCCGACTTTCGCTATGGCGTCTGCCATCCCCCTGGCAGCGGACTCGAGAGCTTCCGGGAAATCCTTCCCAGTCGCTTCTATGAGCAAATCAGCCTTGTGCTCGAGATATCTGTACGGCATTCACTTACCTTTCAGCGGGGACTTGATGAGGGCGATTGCGAGAACCAGGGCGCCGAATCCAGTCGCGAGCATTATCAAAGCAGCCTGTTCCATCGTTATCATTATCCCTTTCTCAGGCAGCATCTTCGGAATCCCGAGATACATGAAAGTCGGGAAGAGTATGAACAGCAACCCGAGCGCTACGAGCGAGTACGAAAGAACGAGCTTTATATCCTTCACATGGTAAAAGAAATAGGAGAGAATTGCGACGCCAATCACGAAAATCGGTCCTCTCACCCAGGCCGGAGCTCCTGAAAGCATCAGTAGTACAAGCGCCCCAAGGGAAACCCCGAATGCGCACACCAGGGAGATGAGCAGGAGATTCAGGTTCGTCTGCTTGACCATGAGTAGCTTTCAGTGCTCGAGGTTTAAAAAGTAATCTAAAGTGGGGTTTCAGGGATTTTTGGGCGGAAATTCTTTCTTTTTCCTGGGTTTTTACTTTCTTTTCCAAAGAAAGAAAAAGCCAGAACCCTGATCAACAGGTATCCCCTTGGGCGCATCACAGATCAGCGCTCCACAGTTAAGTTCATCCCTCATACGAGGTCATAATACCTGCTGCATAAGCACCACAGCAAATCAAGCTGGAGCCTGCTGTGCTGCCTGGTTGCACCATAACCCCACGAGCTACTATTTCGGCAAAAAGGGTTTAAAAAGAGTTGCCCCGGCAAGCCCTAGAATCCAGTTCTTATCTGGGTGTTCCATTCGCTCGCCTTGACGGGTTGTTCCTCCAGATGAAACGGGGCCTTCTCAATGGTCTCAATCATCGAAACAAGGAAATCTGCAAGTGGCTTCACCTTGTTGTCGAGAAGGGCCTTTTCCAACGCCCTAAGGAACGGAGTAAAATCATGGCGCAGGGCAGTCGGAATCACGATTCCTGCTCTCCGATCAGTCTTTAGGGCGCTGGCGTTGATTAGGTTCATAGCAGATAACTATAGCAAAACTCCCTTTTAAACATTCGTGTTTTGCTATCTCTTCCTTCCCTTCTTCCTGGTCGCCTTCTTCGCCTGCTTTTGGGGAACTGGAGCGGGTTCCGGGGCCTTCACAGCCACCGGCTCAGGGTTTCCCTTCTTCTCGAGCATTTTTATTATATGAATCCCGAAATGGGTCCTCACCGGGCCAGATGTCTGGCCTGGCTCGAGCTGAAAGGCAGCCTCTTCGAACTCCTTGACCATCTGCCCCCTGCTGAAGAACCCGAGGTCCCCCCCGTTCTTCCAGCTTGGGCAGGAGGAGAACTTCTTGGCCAGTTCCTCGAATTCCTTTCCCGCCTTCAGCTCCTTAAGGATATGGTCTGCCTCGTCGAACTTCGAAACGAGAATATGGCTTACTCGAATCTCCTGCATAGGAAACACCTCACTTAAGCCTGTGATTAATGCGCCACGCCGCGGTGAGCAACACGTTGCTCAGTCCGACCTCGAGGTCGGGCCTGCCCACTCGAGTGGGCAGCCGCCTATTGGCGGTGGCGCAGCAATTGTCACAGGCCTACTCATATCGAGCCGATATGCCTGAATACCTCTTCGAGCACGATGTTTTCGAAACCTTCACTCACGTGCACGCTGGCAGCCACATCATGGCCGCCCCCGGACTCTATAGAGTTTATGAGCTCCCTCTTTATCTGGTTTATCATTTCATTTGCATCAAAGCCCCGCTCCCTGGCTTCTGCATTTGCCCGCATGGACACGAGCCTCCCGGAATATCCTACGGTTACAATCGGTCCTTTCATCTCCGATGCTACCTGGTCATGGAGCGCCCCGCAAAGAATCCCCTTTCCAGGGAACGAGCCAGGCTTGAATGCCTTATCCAGGTTCACAGTGCAGAGCCTCACCCCGTTGCGCAGCTCCTTCACCTTCAGCGACTCCCTTGCCAGCCTGACTGCCTTCTCGAGCTTCTGGCGGGCCTGGTCCTGCACCGAGGCGAGCATCTTCTCATTAGAAAGGACGCTTTCGTAGAACTCAAGGTTGCTTTGGAACTTTGAATACTTGCCGAGATAATCGAGGGCAAGAGCCTTCTTCTTGCATTCCTGGTCCAGCACAACAAGCCCGCTCTTGTCCCCTGCGAGCGATATGCGCTGGAGTTCGGACGGATCGGGTCCGCCAATGGCCCTTGCGACTTCGCCTGCGAGCAGCCCTGCCGTGTAATAGGAGGTGGCGCCCACGAGCATCGGCGATAGGATGCAATCGGCGTTTTCCGATACCTGGGCTGAAAGTGGGTGGTGGTCAATCAGGACCACTTCAAAGCCAGCGCCTTTCAGGAGGCCGATTGCATCGGCGCTCTCCTCGCCAGAGCCGGAGTCGACCATGACTGCAAGGGGGCCGAGCGTCGATTCCCCGAAAGAACGGACGAGGTTTATGTCCCGTATGGCATCAGGCACTTCATAGACTGTCTGGGGGTTTTGGGAGGAGACAAACCTTCCTCCGCGGCTCGTGATAGCCCTCGAGAGCGCCAGCGCTCCTGCTATGCCATCAGCATCCCCGTGATATCTGGCCACGATGGGCCTGAAAAGGAAGGATGCCCTGAGCAATCTCACTGCGCATTCAAGAACAAGGTGCTGGAGGGACTTGGTAATCCCGTCTTGGATAAGCATCGGTGCTTCAACTGGCCGGCATCTCGATTCGACAAATGCGTCAATCCTCCTCGCCAGCTCTTCCTGCCCCTCTGAAAGGAGAACGACCTCCCGGGCTTCCATCTCGAGCGAGGTGCCGTGTTTCGAGACCTTTCCGGTCGCAGTCACCAGAGAGCCGACCCGCTGCTGCTCATCTGAGCAAATTTTTACTTTTCCGCTGTCATCAAGGACAGTGGAGTAAAAGGAACCCTTCGCCTCAAAAGTCCTTATCACCCGTCCTGAAACCGAGGCTTCGGGGCAATCGTTCAAATCAGCTATTGCGGCCACCTGCATCGCTATTATTTGGCGGCAAAGTTATTAAATCTCGCAGGCAGAATGTAAGACGGTGTTACTATGGAAGCAAAGATTCTCGAATACAGGAGAGGAAGGCACACGGAGCATACGGACCAGTTCATAATCTCTATTGTTGGCGTTTCCAGCCGCGAAGAGGCCAAGAAGCTCGTCGGGAAGAAGATAACCTGGGAAACCCCGGGCAAGCACGTGATAGGCGGGAAGATAACCCACGCTCACGGGGGCTCAGGGACAGTAATAGCAAAATTCGACAAGGGATTGCCCGGCCAGGCCCTCGGGACCACTGCGGCTGTCGAGTAGTTGTAGCAAATCAACAAAATAACTCGACACTCAAGTCGCTCGTGAACGTGGAAACGAGCTACCCGCCCCGTTGAAGCGAACACCCCGCCGAGGCCACTCGAGCCGCCAAGGGTTCGTTTGTTTGCGGTTTGCCGGATTACTTTTCGGATGCGCCATAACGGGCTTTTCTTTTACTCCAAGGCATCTCTATGTTGGAGGGGCCAGGGCTCTTAACATGCTTCTTTTGCCCGGGCAAATGCGCATGTTTTGGTTTATGGCTAAAATCAGGAATGCCCGTTGAAATCAAAGACTCTCTTGCGAGGACGTGAGATGGAGTTCCTAGGTGGGGATGAGTTTTTCTTCTTACTCTATTCGCCTCATCCAACACCATGCCAGCACTTCAGAATCAGTATTTTATGGTTTTCTTTCTGTCTCCAGTCCATGGCATGGCTATCCTGGAGCCTCCGAGCCTGGTCCCAGCCTTAACCAGTGCCACGGGGGCGTTCCTCGATATGATACCTTCCCTTGTTTGGGTCAGCATCGAGTCCCGGGCACTAAGATGGCTAGCAATGAGGCCGTTTATGAAGTTCGGTTGTCTCTTAAGCCCCCTGGTTTCTGCCATCTAACCCCCCATAGATTATGGAAAGCCGAGTATTAAAATCCTACTTATCCCTGGTTCTCTCTTCTTTCCAGGCCTTGGAGACCACCTTTAGCCCAAACAGCGATATTCCAAGGAAGATTATCAGTCCGCCCACCATCACCGTGTTCTGGGAGGTGAGGAACGCCAAGGCAGATTCAATGAACGAGAGGGAAACAGCTATGGCGTTTTGCTTCGCCCTCACATACTCCCCACATTCCTCTTGATAGCGTTCAACTGGCCCGAGTCTGCAGTCGTTCTCGGTTTTGACCGACAGCTTCCCGAAGAAATACTCGAGGCAGCTGCCCTTGTACTGCGGGGGAATCGTATCGCAGGATGAAATCTGGCCGTTCGTCCTCCTGTCTGCATAATAGATATAACAGCGCTCCTTGAACTCAGCAACGAGGTTCTCGCACGCCATCTGGTTCTTATCCTTCTGGTAGGTTATCCTGGCATAGCAGACTGGCTGGTATTCCTGATAAAGCCTATCGCAATCAAGGTAAATCTTGGCCCGCTCCTCAGCTATTGCCAAGAAGCACTGGTCCCTCATGCTGACATCAGTTATGAGAGCGCAGTCAGAGGGATTTGTCGATTTAGCCAGGTAGCAGCCGTCCCTCTCCTGCGCTTGCATGATGCTGCACTCCGGAATCTCAGCCAGAATAATCGGAGAAAGGAGCAGAAGGAAAATCAACGGGCCCGCTCGCATGAATGAATATTGGCGTCTAGTATTTAACCCTTCTTCGCTAAACTGAAACCATGAAATGCGCAGCCCTGTTGAGCGGGGGAAAGGACGGCTGGCTCGCGGCCTGGTATGCGGTTTCCAGCGGGCTTGAGATAAGCGCAATAGTCACATTCGTTCCCGCTAGTCTTGATTCGTTCATGTTCCACGGGATAAATTCGAAACTCGTGAAAAAGCAGGCAAGGCTCGCAGGAATACGGCACATCGAGGTAAAAACAAGCGGGAAAAAGGAAAAGGAAGAAAAGGAATTAATCAATACGTTCTCGAAACTTCGAAAACTTGGCTTTGAGGCAGTGATAACTGGTGCTATCGAAAGCGAGTACCAGCGGGAGAGGGTTGAGAGAGCATGCGTTGAATCAGGATTGGTCCATTTCGCCCCCCTCTGGCACAAGAAGCAAGAGCAGGTGCTCGAGGAAATGCTCGAATCCGGACTCGATGCGATAATTGTCGCTGTTGCTGCAGACGGGATGGGGAAGGAGTGGCTCGGGAGAAGGATAAGCGAAAGCAAAAAAGAGTTGTTGAGATTGAGCGACAAGCGGGGAATTTCCGTTATTGGAGAGGGAGGAGAATTCGAGACCTTCGTGTTCAAGTCACCACTCTTCAAGAAAGAACTCGAAATCTCGAAATCAAAACTAATCTGGAAAGGGAGCTCGGGGTTTCTCGAACTATAGCAAACCGCCAAATAACCAGACACTCGAGTTGCTCGAGAGCCAGGGAACTCGCTCTCGTTGAAGCGAGCACCGAGCCGCCCGCGAGTTCGTTGGTTGGGTTTTGTCGAATTGCTTTCCGGGTGCGCTATAATCCCCTAGTTTGCTTTGCTGCAGTTCAGATTCGGACGGAGCCTTTCCACGCCATCCATGACCCACCCATACTCACAGGGAGGGCTAGCATAGCAAGAAGTCGGATTGAAGGGGCCGAAGTTCGTCATCTCGTCATAATACGAGAAGTCCGAGCGTATGACCAAATTATTCTGTGCCATGAAAAGACCAGAAACATACATATCGGGCCGGTATGTAAGAAGCAAGGCATGGTAATGTGAGCCAAAGGGCAGAGTGTTGAAATCAGACGAAGTCGTCCAGGTGCCCGGCACAACAAAAACAGTTGCGTTTTCTGGAAGCATACCGGCAATGGTCTCGAGTTTCGTGAGAAACGATGCTTGTGCAGGAGCGTCTTCCAGGAAAATAAAGGCTTGAAAAATTATATTCCCCAAAAGGACGGTGGCCAGCAAAACCCAAAGATGCCGTTCAAGTGCTCCATGTCTGATTCCGAGCGCAAGGAAAGCAAAGGCAAAGGGAATCAGTCGCGTGTTTAGGGGGCAGGCGCTAAGAAAAACGACATTGCAATCCGGGAGCAAGAGATAAATGACGAAAAGAAAAATCGCAATGGCTAAAGCGGATTTGTTGAACTTGAACCTGCTGAAAAAGGAACGCCAATATTCCTTTGAAAACAGCCAATCCATCTGAATGCCAATCTTCGGGAGAATGGTTAAACCCAGCGCAACCGCGATTAGCGACCAAACAACGGCGCGGGACGAGAAGAAAAATGATAAGAATGTCATGGGCGGCATGAGATAACTCCAGGGAAAAAGCGGGTAGAAAAATGAAAACGGGAAAAGCGAAGTAAAGACATGGGAGAAAGTTGCCCGGTCTACGACAGCATAAACATACTCATAGTAAGCGAAGTTTGGATAGACGTTGCTCTCAGTGTTCATTGCTACGCAGTGCTTAACGCTATCGTAAAAACCAGCGTCAAGACTCTTTGGTGCGTGGGCGCTAAAGAGCGCAAAGGCAGAGACTGCCGCAAGGCAGGCCACGGCAACTGGAAGCAGGAACGTTCTCTTCTCACCAAATAAAACGGCAAGCGCAAATGCCACAAAGAGGATTCCGAAGGCGACAAACGCCACGTATGCATGGGTGAGGAAAGTCAAAAGGCCAAGTGCAATGAAGAGCGGCAAATACTTGCGCGAGCCACGCAGGACCCGGATCCCAAAGGCGAGAAAAACAATTCCTAGGTGCACCGCAAGCACGTATGGTATGGTGCCCACGTAAAAAAACCACGTGTAGTCTATGAGCGAGCCGATGAAAAGCCAGGATTCTTTCGTTCTATCCAAAAGACGGAAGAAAAGCCACCAGCAGAAAGGAGCCAGGACCATGAGGAGCGAGAGCAGGAGTTTTCCCGCTGTTTGCCAGTCAACGAAGTACTGGAACATAATGAGGAGCAGGTAAACGGTTTGATACCCCAAAAACGAAAAATCCACGGCGTAATACTGGCTCACATGCCCAGTGAGAAGCCAGAATGCCTCTCTGGAAAGGGCAACGTGAGTGGTCCAATCAGACAGCGGAGCAACCGGGATAATCCAGATTGGAATAATCGAAAGAAGAGTCAAGAACACGATGACTGCGATTTGCCTGGGCGATAAAGATGTCAGCGCATTCGAAGGAGATGAAAAAGGCTTCTTGTGTTTCCTATCCCCTCGCTTCACAAAACCAACACCGTGTCCATCAGTAAGTCTGTTCTCCTACTAGGTCCCTTCCTCCCAGCTCGAGAGATAGTCCTTCTGCTCCTTCGTGAGAGCGGGAAGCCTGATTCCGTTGCTCTCGAGAGCCAACCTGGCAACAAAGTCATCAATCTCGAGCGGGACATCGTGAACTCCTTTCTTAAGGTCATTCTTGAGCAGATACTCCAGCGAGAGGGCCTGAATTGCAAAACTCCCATCCATTATCTCGATTGGGTGGCCCTGTCCAGTCGGCTGGGAAAGGTTGACTAATCTGCCCTCGGAGAGCAGGTAAAGTTTCCGCCCATCATTCATGACGAATTCCTCGAGATTAGTTTTCATGGTTCTTTTTTTGCCTTTGGTCGCCAGGTATCCCTTGTCAATCTCATTGTCAAAATGCCCGGCATTTGCCAGGATGGCCCCGTTCTTCATGAGCTTCAGGTGCTCCTCGCCAACCGCATTCTTGCACCCAGTTGCAGTGATGAAAATATCCCCAATCTTCGAAGCGCTCTTCATGTCCATGACTCGGTAACCAGAATAGAGCGCTTCGAGAGCTTTGTGAAGGCCAGATGGTTCGTTTTTCCTAACCCTGTCTGAGATTTCGACAACAACCACACTCGCCCCAAGCCCCCTCAACCGGTCTGCAATCCCCCTCCCGCACCAGCCAAAGCCGACGACAACGACATTTTTCCCAGCAAGCAAGACATTGGTCGCCCGCATAATCCCGTCAACAGTCGATTGCCCGGTTCCGAACCTGTTGTCGAACAGGTATTTCGAGTAAGCATTGTTCACGGCAATCACTGGGAACTCGAGCTTTCCCTCCTTTTCCATCGCCCTGAGGCGGGCGATTCCAGTAGTAGTTTCTTCGCATCCCCCGCGAATTCCGCTCAACAGGTCCCGTCTCTTCTTGTGGAGCATGAAAATCTGGTCGCATCCGTCGTCGATGACGGCATTTGGCTTCGAGTCGAGAACGGCATTTATGTTCTCATAATACTCCTCGTTCGACTGGCCCGCCCAGGCGAAAACATTGATGCTGTTCTTTGCAAGTGCGGCAGCAACAGAATCGTCCGTCGTCAAGGGATTGCAGCTTGCTGCATAAACATCCGCTCCCCCGGCCTTCAGCGTCTCGAGCAGAACCCCGGTCTTTTTCTCAAGGTGAAGGCATGTCCCGACTGTAATCCCCCTGAGCGGTTTTTCCTTTTCGAAGCGGGTTCGGATAACCCCAAGTATAGGCATCCTTTCCCTTGCCCACTCGAGTTCCTGCTCGCCAATGCCCGCAAGCTTCGGGTCCTTGACTTTGCTCATTCAATCACGATTTTAATACGTTGGGCTAAATTATTAAAAGAAACGGTGAGGGAATGCAGGCAATGGTGAACGGGAAACTGAAGGAAATCAAGCCGATTTGGTATGATGATGGCCTTTGGATAATCGACCAGACGAAATTACCGCGCAAGCTGGAGTTCAAAAAGCTCTCGAACGTAGCCCGGGTCGCTGAAGCGATAAAGACGATGCGGGTGAGGGGGGCGCCAGCGATTGGAATTGCCGGGGCCTATGGAGTCGCAATTGCGGGAACCAGGGAAAAAGAAAAAGCTGCAAGACTCCTCAAAGCCGCCCGACCGACGGCAGTGGACCTCGCAAACTGCGTCGATGAAGTGTTAAAAGAGGAAACTCCCGAAGCGATGCTAAAAAAGGCAAACGAGATTTTCGAGAGAACAATCGAGGCTTGCAAGAAGATTGGGGAATTCGGGGAGAGATTGATTGAGCCAGGTTCGTCAATCCTCACTCACTGCAACGCAGGCGCCCTTGCGACCGGGGACTGGGGGACTGCACTGGCGCCGATTCGACTGGCGCATAGAAATGGGAAAAAACCATTCGTCTATGTGGACGAGACTCGCCCTCGTTTGCAGGGTGCGCTCACCTCCTGGGAACTGCTGAACGAGGGGATACCGCACCGAGTTATTGCCGACAATGCGCGGGGCCATTTGATGAGGAAAGGGGAAATTGACTTGGTCATTGTCGGGGCAGACAGGGTTTGCGTGAAAGACGGCTGCATCGCGAACAAGATTGGAACCTATGAAGTGGCGGTGCTCGCCAAGGAGAATGCAATTCCCTTCTATGTCGCAGCGCCAACTTCGACATTCGACAAAAAATCGAAAGAGGGAGACGTCATAATCGAAGAGAGAAACGAGAAGGAAGTGCTTGAACTAATGGGGAAGAGGATTTTCCCGAAAGGCTCCCGAGCACTCAATCCTGCTTTCGACATTACCCAGAAAAAGTACATCACAAAAATCATTTGCGAGAAGGGAGTGTTTAGGCCGGGGGAACTGAGGCGGTCCTTTGCCTGAGAAATACACGGGTGTGAAATTCAAGGTCAAGAGAGGGGCATTAAGAAGGACGAGCGTGAGCGATGAGCGAATCCCAGAAATAATAAAATGGGCCAGGGTTTTGTTTGAGAAGGGATTTGCCCCGGAAAACTCGGGCAACATCAGCGCGAGGAAAGAGCATGGGCTGCTGATTAAGGCAACAGGGACAAAATTTGCAGAACTACACAAGACCGACTTTGTTTTTGTCGAGGATTTCAATTTCAAGAATTTCGTTCTCGAGAAAGCAATCGGCCTCAAGCTTCCTTCCTCTGAAACCCCGCTCCACTTTGCCATCTATCTGACAAGGCCGGACGCCCAGGCCATCGTCCACTGCCACGCGTTCCCAAAAGGAGTTCCTGAGACGAAGGAGCAATTTCACTACGGTAGCCTGGAGCAGGCGAAGGCGATATGCGAGTTGCTCGAAGACAGCGACATTGCGATTTCTAAGAAGCACGGGGTATTCTCAATCGGGAAAACAGTGGAAGAAGCAGCCCGAAGAATCATCTACGGTCCTTAACCCGAATACCACTGTTTTTTATACATCCTTAAAAACAATCTTGCCCATGGAGCTCACCTCCTACGACCCACGCATAATACTCGACCTAGCGGTTATCCTGTCAGTTGCTCTTTTCAGCGCAGCGATGGCCCAGAAGTTCAGGCTTCCATCAGTCGTGGGGATGCTCGTCGCAGGCATAATCCTCGGGCCATTCACCCCAGGGTTCACAGTCAAAAGCATGGAGATAAGCACTCTCGGGCAGATAGGCTCAATCCTCATTCTGTTTGTCATCGGTCTGCAGTTCGAATACACGTACTTTAAGAAAGTCGGGGTAAAGGCATTCCTCCTTGCAGGAACAGCAAGCGCACTGACATTCGTGGCAGGGTCAGTGCTCGGCCCGTTTATGGGGCTCGGTCTGACGGAGTCCCTGCTGCTCGGGGTCATATTCATCTCCTCCAGCACGACCATTTCCCTAAAACTGCTCGAAGAGGTAGTCAAGCCAAAAAACCAGAAGGAGGATGCGCTGACAAAGGCCGCGATAGTGATCGAGGACCTCTACGGCTTTGCCGCCCTTGCGTTCGTCCTCGCCTACCTGCAGACAGGGGCGGTCTCGACCAACATCTCCATAGTGATAGAAGCAGTGCTTGCTTCAGTGGCGATGCTTGCGATGCTCTTCTTTTTGGGCGTCAGGATAATGCCGAGGATGTTTTACCTGATTGAGCGGCATTTCCCTGGCAGTGCTTTCTCATTTGGGATTGCCTTTTGTCTCTTCCTCTCCTATGCGGTGATTTCACTCAACGTCTCGCCGCTCATCGGCGCCTTCCTCGCTGGCACGATTCTCACGTCGACCATGAAGCATAAGGATGTTCTCCAGTCGATAATCCCGATAAGGAACCTGTTCGCAACGCTCTTCTTCGTAAGCATTGGAATGCTCATAGACCCAGGGCTGCTCATCTCAATGCTCCCAGTGGCGATAATCGTATCCGTTGTGGCCATACTGTCCAAGGCACTGCCATTCATATTCATGCTCATGCGCTTCGGAGTGCGCCAGAGGGATGCCATACCGCTCGGGGTGATAACCGGGCCAAGGGGGGAAATCTCACTGGTAATAGCCCAGACTGCAATCTTCAGCGGCCTGGCAGGCCAGCATTTCCTGGCAATATCGACCGGGCTCGTCCTTCTCACGGCCATAATCTCCCCGCTCTTCCTTCTCAGCATAGTCCGCCTGAAATCCTTTAAGGGCCTGTTGGGAGTTTGAGCATAAGCAGTCAGATTTTCTTCGCAACTCCTTCAATAACCTTTTTTATCTCATTCTCTTTTTTCCTGGCAGAATTCAGGACTTCCTCAACAGTAAGCGGGTTTTTGGAGATTCCACAGGCATAGTTTCCTGCAATTGCGAGGTTCGCAAACTTAATTTCGAGCTCATTGGCCAGGATTGCCTCCGGAACAGAGGTCATCCCAACAAGGTTCGCGCCCATTTTTCCAAGAGCCTTAATCTCTGTTTTGGTTTCGAACCTAGGGCCAGATGTATGGGCGAGAATTCCCCCATCCTTGATTCGGATTCCCAGGCTTCTAGCGACTTCAGCCACTGCCTTTGAAAGCTCCGGGCCGTAGGGTTCAGTCATGTCTGCATGCGAAAGCCCTTCAGAGAAATCGTCGAAGAATGTGGGCTGGGGGCCGAAGGAGACGAAATCGCGCACTAGGACCAGGTCCCCGAGTTCATAATCGGAAATTATCCCGACTGAAGCGATTGAGAAAATTTCAGTCACCCCAATCTCTCTGAACGCCGAGATGTTTGCCCAGTGGTTTATCCTGTGGGGCGGAATCGAGTGCTTCCTTCCATGGCGAGGGATGAATGCGCAAGACTTATTCGAGACTTTTCCTAGAACAACGGTTGCAGTCCCGAATTTAGTCCTAATCCCCCTCTCCTTTCCTTTCACCAACCCGTACAGGCCGCTTCCGCCGATTATCCCGAGCAAGAGGACACACCCCAATGGTTTTATTCCTTTTTCTTTTAAACCCTCTCATGCTTTACATTGCCGGCCACATCGCCTACGACTACCTGTTTTCAATCAATGATTTCCCGAAGCCGAACGCCTCCTGCTCCATAACGGACTTCAAAAACTATTTCGGGGGAGGGGCCGCGAACACTGCGTGCGCAGCTGCAAAACTAGGGCAGAAGGCCGGTCTGATTTCGATTGTCGGGGGCGATTTCAGGGGCTCGGATTACGAGAAGAGCCTGCGGAGATGCGGGGTCGGCCTCGAGCACGTGAAGGTCCTAAGCCACGAAAAGACGCCCAGAGCCTACATGTTTGTTGAGCCGCATGGCAATTTCCTCTCGTTCTTCTACTGGGGCGCAGGGGAGAGGTTCAAGAACCTCGAGCCGCCAAAGCTTGAGCTTGGCGAGGGGGACCTCATACACGTCTCAACCGGTGATCCGGACTTCAACGTGAGATTGAGCGAGAAGTACGGACGGATATCCTTTGACCCGAGCTATGACACTCCCCTCTACAACAAGGAGCACATGGTCAAGATACTGAAGAACACGAAATTCCTGTTCTGCAACAAGCACGAGATGAACCAGGTCCTCGAGCTTATCGAGACCTCCCCGCTCGACTTCGGGGTCGAGGCAATCATCATGAGCGAGGGAAGCGGCGGGACAGTGGTGAAGACTAGGAACTACACAATCAAGGTCCAGGCAGTGAAGGCGAAGGTGGTCGATACCATCGGCGCTGGCGATGCCCACAGGGCAGGCTTTTTGTGCGCCTATCTCAGGGGCGAATCCCTGAAGAGGTGCGCCCAGATGGCCTCGAGCGTCGCGAGCTTCGTCGTGGAAAAGCGTGGGGCGCAGTCGAACCTGCCGACCTGGAGCCAGGCGATGAGGAGACTGAGTAAACTGTAGCCGACAGACGCAGACGTGGTCAGTTAATGTCGAATTTGGGCGATTTCGTCTTGTTTTGGCATCTGAGTGTCAAGTTAAGAAAAGCTTATATTACAAAAAACGAATAATCTAGCGAGCGCGAGGTTGCGCAGCATGGTCGGGATTCGATGACTTACTACACGCTTTCTGGGAAAGGCGGGCGGCTGCTCGAGCGCATGGACGACCCGAGGTTCCAGCCAAAGGAGATAAGGGAGTTCAGGGGAGCGGAGTCAAGGTATCTTCTCGGAGCCGTCGGGGCCAAGCCCACCCTGCTTGACGTGGGAAGCGGAACCGGCAGGCATTCGGGCCTTCTCTCTAAGCAATGTTCGAAAATCCTGGGAATCGACGTGAGTCCTGATGCCGTTGAGCTGTCTAAAAGGAGAACCTTCGGGATGCCCAATGTCGAAATCAGGCAAGGAAACCTTTTCGAGCTGGATTTCAAGAACTCCTTCGACTGCGCGATTTTCATGATGTGCGCGCTCGGGGATTTTGAAGCCGAGCCGGAGGTGCTGAGGGCGCTTCTAAGGCAGGTGAAAAAGGACGGCGGAAAAGTTATTTTTGACCTCTATTCAGAGAATAGCATAAAGCCAAGGCTCGAGCTCTGCAGGAACGTTGGCTTCGAGAGCATCGCTGTGGGCGGGGACGGAACGATAACCGCCAGTCCATCCTTCGTTTCGAGAACTTACGACGGGGCGCAAATCCAGGAACTCATCAGCGCTGCAGGAGCCGCCGGCTCGGTCGAGCGATTATGCAAAATTGCATACATATGCAACGTTCAGATAAATGCCGCTCAAGCGAAAAGAAAGGCGCCAGGAACGCCCGCGCCCCGTTCAACTTCGCCAAGAAGAAGCGAGTGGACAAATCTGAATCTCGCTTGGATGCCAGCAATGGTTACTGGGACCATAGCCACCTTTGCGTCGTCTCATCTGGCTGAACAACTGGGCGTTAGCCGTTCACACGCAACAACTTGGATTTCAAGTCTGGCGGCATTCGTGACGACCAACCTGACCATCTGCACGATGTGGTATCTCCTCCACAGGGAGAAATACAGAAACGACTTCAGGAAGCTGATGAGCGACAGCTTGAAGATGATGAGCGGGACTATCATTGCGCAGGCCATAAGCTGGAGCGTTTCCTGGACCGCAGCCGCCCTAGCCGTATCGCTCTATGGGGCCTCGAATACTCTTGGCGCTGCCGTCAACAAAGTCGTTGACTGGGCGCTATTCATCCCACTGTTCAATTTTTTCAACAGAAAAAGGGTCCGGGAGATTGAACGGGAGCATCAGAAGTGAACGTTGGATTGCAGTTTCTATTGATTAATCGCATCAGACCGTCCGCTAGCTGAGAGATACTGGGTCAGACGCACGAAAGAGACTTCATTTCCGCGGAAACGAGGTGCCTACTCCGACATCCATTTCCAAGCGGGCTTCAAAATTATTTTCTTGCCATTTATGGACAACTCGTCTTCCTGGTCATGCGTTATTATCTGGCCGTTGTCGAGCTTGAACTTGTCGAGGGCTTCGAGCAAGCCGTCCAACTCGCGCTTTGTGTTGTCGCCATCTAGGGAGTAAGCAACTTGAATCGCTTGCGTTAACGCGTTTTTTTCTCTGACGACGAAATCGCATTCTTTTACTCCCTTGTGGAAGAACACTGAGTCCTGGCCGTGCCGCTTACGCAGTTCGAGGTAGACTGCGTTTTCGAGAAGTCTTCCCTTATCCTCAGTCAATACGGCAGAAAGGTTTTTAGCCAGGCCAGTGTCAACCGCGTAAATCTTCTTCGGGCCGATCAAGCGTTTTTTGTAAGAGTAATCGAATTTTTGAACTGCAAATAACAGAAACGAGTCCTGCAGAAAAGACACGTAGTCTATTACCGTCTGCACCGCTGGGATTTCCAGCGTTTTCTTCAACGAGTGATAAGAAAATTCTTTTCCGATGTTGGAGATGAGGGCTATTGCGAGTTCCTTCAACTGGGCGGAGTTGCGGATATTCCTTCTAGCAATGATGTCTCTCGCTAGAATGTCATCGAAAAGCCTCTGCAGGACTTCCAGACGGCCGGTTTTCAGGTATTCCGGAAAACCCCCGTGCTCTAGGTATTTTCCGAAAGATCTGCCTCCTGCCGAGTCCTTGTAAAAACCGAGCATTTCCTTATAGCTGAACGGAAACACTTCACTGTCAAGGTGCCTTCCGGTGAGTTTTGTCCCAGTCTTTTGCCCGAATAACGAGGCGTTCGAACCCGTTACGGTCACCTGTTTTTTAGCGTCGAGCAGTTGGCGGACGAACCACTCCCACTTGTCAACAACCTGAATTTCGTCAAAATAATACGCATCGCTTTCTCCATATGCTTCCCGTAACGCGCCGAGTAGCTTTTGAAAGTCTTCCGCCTGAAAACCGGCAATCCTCGGGTCTTCAAAATTGAAGTAGTTGCCCCCGCCGTTCTTCCTCCGGATTTGTTGCATTAACGTGCTTTTTCCGCATCTTCTCACCCCCACCAGTATCCGAGCGAACCTCGGAGTACTGGAATCTAACTCTCCCAGTTGGTTTCGCGGAATCCCGTAGTCGAAGCTTTCCAGTTCCTCCTTCTGGGCCAATGCAACGCCTTTCAAATCGCTTGCTAAAACCATGAGTGACATTGAAGCTAACTTATTTATAAAGCTTTCTATTAGCAATAGACAATATTGTCTATCAGAAATAAACAAAGTTATCTTACATTTTCGGACTGGGGCCCATGCCTAAAAACTTATTTGGGTCCACTTAGTTTTTAGGGGGCACGGGCGCTTGGTCGAAAGTGCTTGACCTGACGCTCGAAAGAGACTTCATTTCCCAGAAAACGCAACTTTTTATTATCCAAAGTTTACAATCTACTCATGTCAAACGGCACAGGCGCGCTTGCCCAGATTCCCCAAGGGGAGGGGGAAGGGCACGAGCTCCCAAGAATCCAGCTCACTTTCGAGCAGGTGAAAAAAGAGATAGACGAGAACAGGGGCAGCAGGCCCGAATGCCCCGATGCGGTCATAAAGGCAATCATCAGGAGCGACGACCCCCACTCAAAAATCAGGGAAATGAAAACCGCGCTGGATTCAATAGCCAAAGCAGCAGGAACAGGGGCATGGGGTGCATTCAACTCACTCTCAAACGACAAGTTAGCCTCCCTCTTCATCCAGGACCCGCAGAAGCTAATAACAGCATACGGCGAAATAGCCAAAGCAGCAGGAACAGGGGCAGGGAGTGCATTCAACTCGCTCTCAAACGACGAGATAGCCGAGTGCTTCCTTGACTACTGCAACAAGAAAATAACTTTCAACCAGTTCATGACCACGATCCTTTCCTCAGACAACGTTGCAATTGAGTTGGGAAGGCCGCTTGATGACCTGCATTTCAACGAGCCGGAAAGGAAGAAATACCTTGCTTCCCTCTCAACTCTCCAGGTGTTCTCCCTCCTGAACAGCAACCCGGAATTCTTCTACACCTCAAGCAACCACATGCTCTTTGACCGTTTGAAAAAGGACTTGGGGGAGAAAAGCGTAACGCAGCTATTCGAAGAGTATGGTTTGATTGGAACGGACCAATGCAGAAATTTCCTTTTAAGGGCAATCAACTACGGCAGATTCTATGGTCAGCAGGACTCAGTTCTAAACGAGCAAGACGTCAACTCCCTGCTCCCAACCCTTCTCCAGCCTTTAAGCTCAAAGGAATTCGACCAGACCTACTTCTTCCTCCTTGCAAACGCAATTGACGATATGAAAAACATTCCCTCACTAAGGGAAAAGATAAAGGCAGAAGTCGAAAGCAGGCTCAAGACAGCCGAGGACAAACGGCTCAAGTCAGCTTTAGAGTTCATAGCCTATGAGCTTGACCAGAACACTCCGCTAATCTCGCAGCAGAAAAAGCAGAGCATCAGGGAGCTTGAATCAGATTCAACCTACAATCCTGAACTCTATAAGAACAACGGAAAACTGACAGTCCTGCAGGTCTTCGACAAGGAGGACACAGGGAAGGACCACTGGGGGATGACAATAGACTGGTTCACAAAATATTTCGGCAAAGCCCCGTCCAAAGGAGATAATGGAGAACTTATCTTTGAGAACAGCACAACAAAGATGATTCTTTTCATGGGAGACGAAGACTCCCAGAACCAGGAGTTCATAAGGCAACAACTCCAAAAAACACCAAACATGATCGCGACTTTCAGGGGCCATTCCTACAGCCTGAACGACAGCTTCCCGCCAGACATATTCGGGAACAGGGAAGGCCACATACTCTTCATCCCTGGGAGCTGCGGGAGCGCTGGCTCAACCCCGGAATATCTCTCAGCGAACCCAAACACTGACCTGAGTTTCGTCAGCAACACTTCTACTGGCATGGGCCAGGTTACGAACTCAATAGTTGAAGCTCTCATGGGCTCACCAGCAAAGGAGTTCCAGGAGATAATTGCAGATACAACGAAAATCGAGGCTCATGGCGGAAACGTTTCAACAATCAAGGTCTGGACCAAAGGCGAATCACTGATAAAATACGTCCAGCAGCAGTAGGCTTGCGACCATATGTTCATGCCTTTCAGAACAAAAATAGTTACGACTAGCCGCCGGTCAGTCACCACTCGAAAGTCGGTCAGGGCAAGTAAATCGCATCAGACCGTCCGTGTAACCAAATCCTCGGCAACTTTTCTCGCTTTTTGGATTACGAATTCCTCTTCAAATTTAGAATTTTCCTGTCCCGCATCACAATCTTCCCATCAATTATTACATCCCGAACAGAGGAGCCATTTTCCGAGTAAACTAAATTCGAAACTAAACTGTGTTGAGGATTCAGGCTTGGCGAATCGAGGTCGAGCGTTATAATATCCGCGAGCTTTCCCTCTTCCAAGCTCCCCGAATCAAAGCCGAGCGCCACACACAGTGCGTTTCCGCGGAAACAGGGGTGGGTTTAGCGCTTGCGCGGGATTAAAAAGGTTCAACTAGAATCTGTAACTTATGCGCAGATTTGCCATTCAATCTAATAAAAATCCGCCAACGCGGGCAGAATGGGCTGTGAAAGCAAAACAGCTTTCGAGGAAACTCTCCGCGTTCTCGCGGTTTTTCAAGTCCAGAAACTACGAGGCGCCCGATGACCTGTTCTTCACCATCGAGGATTTGCCGCCAATGGGCAAGGAATACTGGTTCCTTTACTTCTGCGCGCCACACGGTGATGAGCAGGTCATACTTACTGCCGGCAGATCGGCAGAATCTGTGAAAGTGAACCGCACATCACTCGCTGTTTCGGAAACAAAAGAGAGCATGACTTGTGCCGCAGTCGCTTGGTATTTCTCAAAGGGAAAAAAGAAAGTCCTCTTCGACTCGCGCGCCGAAGTTTCGCTAGGGGGAATAAAGGGCGCGCTGCACATCATATGTGCACAGAACGGGGGGTTCAGAGGGTCAATCTCTGGCAAATACCCGAATTACGACATCCAGTTCGATGTGGACGGCAAGAAGGTGTTTTCCGCGAAAGCATCGCCTGCGCACAAAGGCAAGCCATATGAGATGGCCCAAATGCTCAATACACCAGTTGCGCCGCGGCTCGGGGCATGGATGGTAAACTACTACTTCGATTTCAAAGGCGAACTTGAAGGCAAGAAGATTTCAGGCAGGGCGTATCTGCAAAAAGTCGTCGCGGCGATACCTCTCACACCTTGGAACTGGGTGCGGCTTGAGTTCGAATCCGGCGCTTCGCTTGATGTTTTCGCAGCAAAGCCCATCGGTGAGACCGGAGGGGTGAAGTTCGCGGCTAAAGCCTATTTCGAGTTCAAGGGCGAGCGCTACCCGCTCAAGGGGCTCTCGCTCCAGTCGTGGCTTTCCGGCAGCGAGCGCATATGGGTGCTTTCGGGCAAGAACCTTCTTGCAGTGATGGAAAGCTACGGGATGCAGCCGTTTGTCATGCGGCAGAAGACAGTCTTCCGCTATGACGAATACATCGTGCGCGCGAAATCGTTCGCCGTGAAGCTCGGTTCGCGCGAGATTGCGATTTCGGAGCTTGGCAAGGCAAGTGGCATTGTGGAGGAAGCGAGCGGTTATCTTCTATAACTCTTCACCATTCTCACCCCTACAATCTGTTGCCTAACCAAAACAAGCTATTGGGCAATCGCCTGAGCCATGCGAGCCCCCAAGGCTAATGATTGAGCGTCAGACCGTCCGCTTGGTGGAAAATACTTGACCTGACGCTCGATTGAGAGAACGATTCCGCGGAAAGTCGGTTTAATTCTCTAGTTTCAACTTAAGTAGGCCTGCTTTCTCTTCCGTATCCGGTAAAGAATTATCTCTTCTCCTTTAACCTCGAATACAATTCTGAAATTCTTTATTCGTTCGGTGTAACAGTTGGCTTCATGTTCCAGCGGTTTCGAGAGGCGTGGGTTTTCTTTTATTCTTTCAAGCCTCTTCTCAACAATGGCTCGAATTGATCTGTCGAGCCTGGCAATATCTTTGAGAAAATCCGAAGTAGGCCTTAGGACATAAGGCATCTATTCGCCCCCGAGAGCCTTCTTGAGTTCCTTTTCCCCGTAGAGTTTGAGCTTTCCAGTTGCAATGTTCTTCCTGGCCTTTTGTATATACTCAATATCCTCCTCTTCTTCAATACGGTTCTGGATAAGCTCGTACTTATTGTTCAACTCCACAACCCCAAGACGAAGGGCCTCCACTTTCGATTTTGCGAGACCTTGCCTAACGGCCTCACTAAGTATTTGGTCTATTAACCCTTCAAATTTCATAGTTGAGTGCATAACCTCACCAACTACCCTATATATTACTTAATATATAATACTTTCTATTATACGCTGTGCTGGCCTACCCGATTGAAAGTGCTCTGCCTGACTGAAGAAAGACACGCATTTCCTAAGAAATGCGGCACGAATATTAACTTGGCCTTGCAATAAACGAGAAGAGAATACCACGCAATAAGCGCTAGCAGAAAAAGTTATTAGAGGGCGGTGGACTACTCGCGAAAAGTGTAACGAACCACGCTATAGAGCTTGCAATGATAAATCCCAACAACCCAGACAAGAGAAATCCAATACCGACATACTTTAGCAAATATTGTTTTTTGGCATCAACAAACTCAAACCCGCTCAACGCCCAGATAATCAGTCCAGCTATGAGAATGATGAGTGACATCGCAGGAACATAACCTTTGACTGCTGCGCAGACGTTCAAAGCCGCTCCGAATACCCCTTCTCTCTTGTCACTTCCGAACCAAGCACTAGCTATGAAAAAAAGTGTTATAACATGTGGGCCAAAAATCGAACAACCTAAAACAAAGACTCTTTTCTTAAAGCTCGGTCCTGGCTTGGCATCAGCTTTAACTCCTTTTGGCATATATGCGTCTTCTCGTAATATGTTCATAAAGCTTGCTACGGTCTAACATAGCAAAGTGCGTCAGACCGTCCGTGTAACCAATTCTTCCGCAACCTTCCTCGCCTTCTCGATAATCAAAGACTCATTGAAAACAAGCACTTCTCGGTCTTTCATCACTATTTTTCCATCAATTATTACATCCCGAACAGAGGACCCGCTCTCAGAGTAAACTAAATTCGAAACTAAATTGTGGTGCGGATTCAGGCTCGGCGAGTTCAAATCCAGCGTAATCATGTCTGCGAGCTTTCCTTCTCCCAAGCTTCCGGAATCAAATCCCAATGCTTTCGCCCCATTGATTGTTGCCATGTCGAGAGTTTGCTGGGCATTTACAACTGTCGCATCCCACCTGTTCACCTTGTGGATTAAGGCACAGGTTTTCATCGAGCCGAACAAAGAGAGCGAATTATTGGAAGCTGCCCCATCAGTTCCCAAAGAAACGCTGACTCCCTCCTCAATCATCTCGGAAATCGGTGCGATTCCCGAGGCCAGTTTCAAATTGCTCTCTGGATTGTGGGACACGTGTGCCCCTTTCTTCGCGACAGTTTTAATCTCGCTCATGGAGAGCCACCCGCAGTGCGCGAGAATCGTGTTCTGGTTGAGCAGACCTAGGGAATCGGCATATTCGCCTGGCCGCTTGCCAAAATTCTTTTTCGAATCGTTCAATTCCTTCCGGGTCTCCGCAAGGTGCAACTGAATCTTCAGGCCCTTTTTCTTCGAGAGAGCCAGGGTTTTCTCGAGCAAATCCTTCGAGCAGGTGTAAATAGAGTGGGGGCCGAGCGAGCAAGCAATGCGGCCATCTGCTTTCCCGTGCCAGGAATTGATGAATGAAAGGCTTGTCTGCAGTTCCTTTTCCGCTTTTTCGCTGTCGTCCAAATCAATCATCCCATGGGAAAGCAGACTCCTCATTCCCGATTTTCCAACTGCCTCAGCAGTCTTCTCCATGTGGAAATACATGTCCGCGCAGGAGGTTGTCCCGCTCTTTATCATCTCGAGGCAGGCGAGGAGCGAGCCCCAGTAAACGTCATCCGGTTTAAGCTTCGCCTCCAGGGGCCAAATCTTTTTGCTCAACCAATCCTCTAACTTCATATCGTCCCCATAGCCTCTCAGAAGAGCCATCGCCAGGTGCCCATGAGTATTGCAGAGACCAGGCATGACGAGCTTGTCCGAGCAATCAATTACAAATTCTGGCTTCTCGGAGATTTCGCGGGATATTTTTTTTATCCTACCCCCCTCCAAGAGAATGCTCGCTCTAGCAATCTTTCTTGTTTTATTCTGCGTAAGGACAAGGCCGTTCTTCAACAGGACTCCCATGACGGAATTATCTATATAATGATTTTTAACCCTATTTACTCCGTGAACGAGAAACAGCTTGCGTTCGCTTCGCTTATTCTCGCCTTGCTAGGCCTCGCTATGATTCTCCTCTTTGCAAAGGGGATGAAGCCCAGGGAAGTGGCAATCGGGGACCTCGGTTCGAATATCGAGGAATACGTTGAAATCTCTGGTTTTGTTTCTTCAGTGCGAATCAGCAATGAGAACGTGTTCCTGACTGTTTGCTCCGGGGAATGCGTGAAGGTCGTCGTTTTCAAGTCCATTGCTAAAGGGATGGCAAGCCCAAACCCGTATCTCATAAAGAAAGGCGACCGGCTGGTCCTCAGGGGCGAGGTTCAGGAATACAACGGAGAGCCAGAGCTGGTCCTCCTAAAGCCAGAGGACCTCGAGAGAGGTTAATCGATGGAAATCGTTGGAACAATAGTCGGCTTCTTCCTCGGCTTTTTTGCGAGCATCATCCCTGGCCTGCACAGCAACACGATAGCATCAATAATCCTGAAATCGGATTTCGACACTTTCTTCTCTGCTGCGGCAATCGCCTCAATGGCTGCGAGCCATTCAGTGTTCGAGTTCATCCCGGCGATTTTTCTCTTCATACCGGATTCGGAGACAGTTGTTTCAGTGCTCCCCGGGCACCGGCTTCTTATGAAGGGAAGGGGCGCCTATGCCCTAACGATTTGCGCTTTCTCGGCTCTGTTCGCTACAGCCCTATCGCTTCTCCTCCTCCCAGTCGCCTATTTCGCCATGCCCGTGATTTACTCGGCAATCGAGCCGTTCATGCTGTGGATTGTATCTGTTGCGTGCATATTCCTGCTAGTCAGCGAGAAAAGGACACTCCACATCGCCCTCGCTTTGGGCGTTTTCCTGCTGTCAGGCCTCCTGGGGCTCTTCGCCCTGGAAACCCCAATCCTCCAAGACCCGCTCCTGCCCGTATTCTCCGGGCTGTTCGCCTCAGCCGGAATTTTGCTCAGCCTGAAAGAAGGAACTGGAATCCCAAAGCAAATAGAAGAGAGAATTGAAGTCCCGGCCAGCTATCTTCCCTATGTTTTCGCAGGCGTGGTCCTTGGGATGCTTTCAGACCTGCTCCCAGGAATAAGCACCCCCGCCCAGATTGCAGTCTTCGCTTCAGTTGTTCTTTATCTGAATGCGCCGAAGTTCCTCGCCCTTGTGGCTTCAATAGGTGTCTCCCATTCCCTGTTCGCCTTAGTAGCCACTGCTGCGATCGGAAAGGCGAGGACTGGGTCTTCCATTGCAATCCGCGAACTTATCGGGGCAGGAAGCCTCGAGCAGACTGGCTGGCTGATTGGAATCAGCGTTCTTTCGGTCTCATTCGCAGTCCTGGTGCTGTTGCTTGTTTCCAGGCGAATCGCCGGGCTTGCCTCAAGAATGCCGATGCGGGAGATTGGGCTATTGGTTCTTGCTTACCTTGCTGCCCTGGTTTTCCTCTTCGACGGGCCAATGGGGCTCCTGGTGATGGCGACTGCAACGGCAATCGGAGTCATCCCCCCGCTGGTAGGAGTCAGGAGAACGCACCTCATGGGCGCAATCCTCGTGCCCTCGCTTGTCTCCATGGCTGGCTGGACCGGAATTTTTCTCTCGCTGGTCCTTCCTTAGCTTATAGCGCACCCGGAAAGCAATTCGGCAAAACCCAACCAACGAACTCGCGGGCGGCTCGGTGCTCGCTTCAACGAGAGCGAGGCCGTTCGTTCCCTGGCTCTCGAGCAACTCGAGTGTCGAGTTATTTTGGCGGTTTGCTATAAGTTTGGCCGGGGCCTTATGACGGTCCCCATAGTCCGAATCGCGGAGAACCTTTTCGGGGCTGGGAAGAAATAATCTTCCCAGAACTTTTATTAAACTCACCTTACCGATATAACCCGCTTCTACTCAAAACAAAGGACGCTAAGGCACAGGGCGGCGATGGCATGCCGCGGCGCGAAGCCTTCGGGGCTTCGCGGTCTGCCTCGGGGGCAGACCTGGCACTCGAGTGCCAGCCGCATATTGGCGATGCCATCGCCTTTGACGGCGGTGCAGGCGCCAGTTCGTTCTATTCGAAGCGAAAGGTGATTTGGATGGCGAAGGATGGCGATTTTGTAAAAATCGAGTTCGTGGGAAAGAAGGCCACGGGCGAGGTTTTCGACACCAACATAGAAGAGAAGGCGAAGGAGGCCAAGATTCACGATGAGAAGTCGAAGTATGGCCCGAGCCTCATTGTTCTCGGAAAGGGCGAAATCATAAAGGGCCTGGAAGAGGCGCTTGCTGACATGAAGGTCGGCGACACCAAGACTGTCGAGATAATGCCCGAGAAGGCCTTCGGCGAGAGGAGAATGGACCTAGTGAGAGTCATACCGCTCGCGGAGTTCAGGAGGCGGGAAATCGAGCCCTACCCCGGAATGCCGGTCCAGCTCGACAACATCACCGCAATCGTGAAGAGCGTGAACAGCGGAAGGGTGATGGTTGACCTGAACCACCCGCTCGCAGGCTACAAGGTGGTTTACGAAGTGAAGCTGAACGAGGTCCTCGATGGAACCGAGAAGAAGGCGCTGGCGCTCATGGACCATGTCGACATAAACGGAGAGCTCACTGCCACAGGCGAGGAAATCCACGTAAAGTTCGGCCCAGACGTGGAAAAGACGCCGGAATACATGATGAAGAAATCCGCCCTTGCCGAGAGGGTCCTCGCGCACATGCCTGAAGTCAAGAAGATAAGGTTCGAGGAGATTTACGAGCGGCCGAAGGAAGAGGAGAAGGGGGAAGAGAAGAAAGAGCCCGAAGAAGGCTAGCCGGCGGAAGAAAGGCGAAACGAAGAGCGAGGAAAAAGCCTGCAGGAAAGCACCAGAATAGGCGGCTTAATCGAGAGAAGTAAGTATTATCAGCTACCCGTGCGAGCAGTTAAAGCGGTGGTTGCCATGGACAAACAGACCATAGAGATTATAGCAATACTCGCTTTGATATCATTCGTTTTTATTGTTCCAGTGTTTTTGGCCTCCATAGTATACTACACTAAACTCAATGAGTCTATATCCCCAGGAGTTTCCATAGATCCAAAAAATGTTCCTCCGGACTCAAATTGGCGTTTCTCGAGCAGCAAAAATGAGGGTAAGATAACGGGCGAAAAAGTGCAAATCCTCTCACTTGCCTTCATCATTGTGTCGACTCTCCTAAGCTCGTATGCTTTCGCCAAGGGACGAAGCTTGAAGAATGATCGCGCGATAATGTATTCTGCCGGTTTCCTGGTGACTAGCCTCCTAGTATTCTTCCTTGCCCAGTTCGCACTCAGGGAGATTTTCAAATCCTTAATGAGTATCTAGCCAAGAGGAGAAAAACGAGGCTGAAAAGAAGTAACCCCTGCCCCATAGCTTGGATGCTTTCAGCTGAGGAAGTGAGAAGCGCGAAGAATGCGGCTATACACCCGGCTTTTCTTTTTTCTCAGTTCCCCAAGTCTCTTTTTCTTCGCGTTCATCCTTTTCAGGCCCAGAGCCTTCGTCTTTCTTTCTTTTCTTCTTCCCGAAAATCGGCTCCGAAGTTGGGAGCGCGACTTTCTTCTTGCCAAGTATGGTTTTCAGCTCAATCTTCACTTTCTTCTCGTGGTTCTCCTGGGTCTTTTTCACGAATTCGTTTTCCTCCATTTTCTTCGCAACTTCCCGTTCTTTTTTCACAACGAGCCTGGACTCGCCAACAGCGCGCAGGAATTGTTCGTGGGAAGAAGTTCCTGAGCGGAGGCCAGAAGCTAGCTCATCCGCGAACCGGACATCAAATCCCCTATGTCCGAGTTCCCTCTTCTTTTTCTCCTGCTCGAGACTCGATTCCATGCCATATCTTACTATTATATAATATATAAGCGGTTCGCGGGTTCCTGATGTCATGATAGGCAGGCGCATGGCCTTCTATCACGAGCCGACGCAAAAATTCTACTATCACCTTGAAAACAGCACTCCCCGGATACTGGCGAACCTCGCCTCATCCGCGCTCTTCCTCTCAGTCCTGTCGCTCCGGTTCTTCTTCAACAGGCTTAGATACAGGCTCGGGAATTACGGGGAATATAAGACAGAGGGGTTCGGTCTCAAAAAGCATGGCAGATGACCAACTGCTCAAAACGCACAAAACGATCGCCGCGGGTTCGATGCCATTCTCGGCTGAATCCGCACGAGTCGCCCGGGCCGCGCGCAAACGTGCCATTCTGTCATTGGTATGCTAGAACTTCTCGCACTTCTCGAAACCGCCCCACTGCCTATCCTTCTCCGAGAGAATATACTCGCCATCCACTTTCGGCCACTTGATGCCTATGGCGTTGTCATTGTAGATGATGCCTCGCTCGTCTTTCGGCGAGTAGGGGTTGTCAGCCTTGTAAAGCACGCGGGCCTCGTCGCTGAGTGCGAGAAAGCCGTGGGCAAAGCCCCTTGGCACATAAAGGATGAGGTTGTTTTTCTCAGAAAGGACGGTTCCCACCCATTTTCCGAATGTGGGCGAGCCCCTCCTCAGGTCCACGATGACATCGAAAATTTCGCCCCTGTAGCACCAGATGAACTTTGCCTGCGACATCCCGCCCCGCTGGTAGTGCAGGCCCCTTATGACCCCCCTCTTCGACACGGTGAAGAACTCCTCGGCGAAACGTGGCTCGACGCCCCTGGAGGCGAGAAGCTCCTCAGTCAAGTTTTTGAAAAACCCTCCCCTGCGGTCCGGCGATTCCGAAGGCCTTACCAGGAAGGCGCCCCCAATCCCGATGTCCTGTGCCGCAATGCCCTTAGCCATGGCCATCCTCCCTTTTCAGCTCCCGTATCTGCTCCCTAAGCGAAGGCATCCTCATTATCTCCTTCTCAGCCTTGCTGGTGTCAAGCCTCAGGTATTTCGGGATTCGTATGCTCCTGCAGCTTGAATCAGCCGGTTCCACCAGCCGCTTGTCCCAGCCGAACTCTTCGCAGAACATGAGTCCGAGCCCATACCTGGAGACGTAGTCCGGGCCGACTGCGTTGTAGACCCCTCCCAGGTCCAGTTTGCAAATGTCGATAATCATCCTCGCGAGGGTCTTCGCGTATATGGGCTGCGAGAACTGGTCATCGGCGAGCTTTATCCGCGTTTTCGTTTCAACAGCCTTCCTCAGCCTGCAGAATATGTTCGATTCCCGGCGGTCTATCCCGAAGATGCATTCCGGCCTCAGTATCGCGTAGTCATCGCAAACTCTCCTGACGACCTCATCCGCGACGGCCTTTGCGAAGGAGTAGAAGTTCTGCGGGTAGGGGAGCGACTCCTCTGAGTAAACTTCGCTCTCCTTCCCCTCATAAACCCAGTCTGTTGAAACGTGGACGAGCTTGTAACCGAACCTCGGCTGAAGCTTCGCGAGATTCGCGGGAACGAGCACGTTCACTGCCCAAGCGCCCTCCTTGTCAGACTCGGATTGATCGGTGCTTCCTGCTTTCGCCAGGTTCACCACGAAGTCGGGCTTCTCCTTTTTCAGTATCCGCTCGACTTTTCCGAAATCAGATGCATCGGCCTTGTAATCCGAGCCGCTGCTGCTTCTCGAAACCGAGATAACCTCAAACTCACCCTTCATCAGGCCCGTAAGATACTCGCCGACAAGGCCGCTTGAGCCAACCACCAGGCACTTCAACGATTCACCAAACTTAGATGAAAACTTACAGATTTAAAGCACTTCTCCCCCCTAGAACAGGATAATTCTCCCCGCACAGGGACAAATTTCCACAGAATTTCCAATTTTTGCCCCGAGGCAAAAATGGACACGCAATTTTTCCTCTAGGAAAAATGCGCATCTTTGCCGCAGGCAAAGCTTGTCGTTTTCCCGAGAAAATGATTGTGTCCGCTAGTGGAATTTATCAAAATTCCAATACAAGCACAAATTTAAATTAAACGTGACTAACCTCAATCATGGCCGAAACTATGGAGAAGAGTTACGGTTCGCTCAGGGTCAAAAAATACACTGCCTTCCTTCTCGACATCGAGCAGAACGAGGACCTCGCAAGGGCCCTGCTCGTATTCGTGGGCGCGATTTCGCTTCTTCTCGCTTTTCCATTCTACTCGCCCCTGCTCATCCCGTTCCTTGCGCTCGCCTCAGCCCTGCTGGCCTACTGGAGGCCGCCGCTCGGAGTGATATTCGCGGAGTTCATAGCCTTCCCTGCCATCGCATATCAGTCTACGATACTCGCCTGGCTGTTCACCATAGTCCTCTCAGTAACGATGTTCGAGGCATTCACCAACTGGCGGATTTTCGCAGTCCTCATGGTCATAATCTTCTCCCCGTTTGCCCGCAACCCCCTGAACCACACCGAGCAGTTCTGGATTCTGGGGGGCGTCATAATACCCATTGTGATGTTCGCCTCGCTTATGCTGGGTTCAAAGAGAAGCCTAATGATGTCGGTGCCCTCGGTCCTGATGGTTCTTCTCCTGACTTCGGTCTGGGGATTCCAAAACTCAGCGTTCATGCCAGTCAACCTGGATGGGCTGAGCTACGAGCAGCCCAGGTCATTTGAGGTGGCGAAGCCGGCGCTAGGCTTTTTTGAGCTGGGCGACGGGCTCAGGCAGGCGTTCTACGATTTCATCGACTTCTCAAAAGTAAAGGAGGTCGGACCCGGAATGGGCGTGGTTTTCAGGAACGGCCTTACGATGTTCTTCTCGGACTCCGCCCTGGTGACTCTCATCGCCTGGACCATCGCGGTGTTCCTTATCGGCTTCCTGCCAGGGAGGCTGAGAACCAAATGGAAGGACAGCATCGCCACCTCCTCGTTCCTCATAGTGATTTTCGGCTACTGGATTGCCACCATCATATCCAAGACGTCGTTCGAATTCATCATATTCTTCTGGGTCGGGGCTTCGGTGGCGCTCTTTGCCTACACCGACAGCCGCAAAATCTATTTCACCCGCGAGCTCGAGATAATGAAGAAGGAGAAGCAGGACAAGTTCTCCAAATTCGGGCTCGAGGACCTCAGCCTCTCAGCAGGCGCCGAGACCCTTGATGACGTCGGAGGATACGAGGCGGTGAAGCAGGAGCTCAAGGAGGCCATCGTCTGGCCCCTGAGGCAGAAGGAGCTGACAGTCGCCTACGGGATAAAGCCCCCGAAGGGCATACTCCTCTTCGGCCCCCCGGGAACAGGCAAGACGATGATAATGAGGGCCCTGGCGAAGGAGCTCGAGATTGGTTTCTACTATGTCAAGTCGAGCGAGATACTGTCCCAATGGTATGGGGAGAGCGAGAGGAACATAAGCGAAATCTTCGCAATAGCCAAGAAGAACGCACCGTGCGTCCTTTTCTTCGATGAGATAGACTCCATAGGCAAGAGAAGGGACTCCTACGGGGCCGATGACATAGGCCCGAGAATCCTCAGCCTCCTGCTCCAGGAGATGGACGGCTTCGCCTCCAAGAGGGAAGCCATAGTGATAGGAGCCACGAACACCCCGAACATGCTCGACCCGGCCCTCATGAGGCCAGGCAGGTTCGACAAAATCATCTACATGCCGTTGCCTGACCTGAAGACCCGCGAGAAGATATTCAGGTCCAGGTGCAAGGGCATAACCATCTCCAAGGACGTCGATTTCAAGAAGTTCTCCTCGCTCACCGAAAGATACTCCGGTGCGGACATAGCCAATGTCTGCAGGGAGGCAGCCAACAACGCAGCGCGCGAGTCCAACCTCATGAAGACGGTGGTCCCCATAAGAAACGAGCATTTCCTATCTGCCATCGAGAACATGAGGCCGAGCACGAGCATCACCCAAATCGAGGACTACGAGATTTTCAAGATGGACTTCGAGCGCAGGTCAGTGAAGGAGGACCTGCACGAGAAGCAGGTCAAGGTGAAGTGGCAGGATGTACTGGGGCTCGAGAGAGTCATAAAGGCCCTAAAGGAGGCAATAGAGATACCTCTTCTCCACCAGGACCTCGTGGAGGAATACCATGTCCAGCCGAGCAGGGGCATAATGCTCTTCGGCCCTCCGGGCTGCGGGAAGACGCTGGTGGTGAAGGCAGCCTCAAACGAGCTCCACGCGACCTTCCTTTTCCTTAGCGGCGCCGAGCTTCTAAAGAAGGGCTACGAGGACGGGGTGAAAGTGATACGGGAGACATTCAACAGGGCGCGCGAGCAGTCTCCGGCGATAATATTCATGGACGAGATGGAGGCAATAGCCCCGGTCAGGTCCGAATACTCATCCCAGCTGGTCGAGAACATCGTGGCCCAGCTCCTGAATGAGATGGACGGGGTCAAGGGGCTCAAGAACGTCGTTGTCATAGGTGCGACCAACAGGCCTGCGATAATCGACCCGGCCCTCATGAGGCCAGGCAGGTTCGACAAGCTGCTCTACGTCCCTCCCCCGAGCCAGAAGGCGAGGGCCGAGATATTCAGGCACGACCTCCAGAAAATACCGCTTTCTGAAGATGTTGATTTTGAATACCTGTCGGACGTATCCGAAGGCTTCTCAGGCGCAGACATAAGCTCTGTTTGCGAGGAGGCGAAGATGTCCCTGGTTAGACGGCGGATAGCTGGAGAAGACGGGGAGAACGCATCTGTGGGAATGGACGTGTTCAAGCAGGTTCTCAGGAACAGGCGGCCCTCAATAACGAGCACCATGCTCAAGGAATACGAGAAATTCCTTGAGGATTATGGCGAGAGAACATGAACCAGGCATTCTTTCGTCTTGTGCCGAACATCGGTCTCGAATAGAAACACGTCAAAGAACCGAATCCCAATTCGGCAAACGACGATGTTTTTTTTGAGAGTATTAACCCAAGTTTACCCTCTTGCGAAACCTTTAAATACCTCCGTTTTGGAATCCACTTAGAACTTCGATGAGAGAATGCTTTATCCTCGAGAGGTTTGATAGGAACTGTGGGTAATGTCGCCGTTAATCGGTATATAAAAAAAAGGCCCAATTCAGGCGACATCCGAATAAAGTAAGAGGTGATAGAGTGAAAGGATTAAGTGTGAAGAAAATTGCGGCCTTGGCTGCTGGTGCAGCTATCCTGGGCGCGTCTGTGGCGCTTGCCGACGTAACCTTCGGCAACACTCAGATTGTGAACCAGAATGGTCAACCGGTGGTTAAGGTCGTCGTAGGCCAAAAAGCGGCTGCTTCTGACGGTGTGGTGGCTGCCAACATTGCTGCCGTAATTGGCAACAAAGCCTACAGCAAGCAGACCATCTCTGCGACTCTCTCTGGCACTGCAACATGCACTGTGTCTGGAGGCAGCGCGGCAGGGAGCTGCCCGGTAAGCGAGGAGAAAGTTACCCTCGAGGTGACCCTCCCGGGAGTTGTGTCTGGTTCTGCGAACTTTAAGACATATATAAACGACTACGTGGACAAATACACCGAGGACAGAATGACTGCGCCAAGGGGCTCGGCCAACAACTACTCCACTACAACGGAGATAAAGCCGACCTTTGACCGCGACCCGACCCTGAATGGCAACGTTGCCAACACGGCTCCAGAGGTTGGGGACCCAGGCAGTGCTAATGGTGCTGCACACGGCAGAAAGATAACCGGCGGAGAATTCCCGTCCCTTGCCACTGCGACCATCAGGGACACGCAGGCTTCGGGCTCGAAGTCCTACACTGAGGAGCAGACCCTGTGGGTATACGGCAAGACTGTCTACGACGAGACTCTGAAGGCAGTGGTCACGACCGACCCGAACGTTGCGTACAAGGTTGATTTCACGCACGACCAGTACGGATTGCCGCAGTACTCATGTGGCAACTACGGCTCTTCAAGCTGCAGTGACAACGACCTGACCTCAAGGCACAGGGTGTCGATAAAGTTCCTCGGAGAGGACTGGATCATCAGCGAGATGTCCCCGCCCGACGGAATGTCGGATTTCAATCCGAGCACCTACGTTGCGAAGACCGGGACTGGCTCATCCATAAGCCTGGCCAAGGAAAGCGCATACGGAGTCGTCCACATCGGCGAGAACCTCAGCGCTGGAGCATACGGCGTGAAGCTTGCCGATATCAGCTTGGCAACCGGAACAGCCAACGTGCACGCAGCCGCTATCGAGATATACGACGCGAACGGCGTGCTTGCAAAAGAGACGCAGGTCGACCCTGACAGCACCTACACTTGGAATGCGCCAGACGGCACGAAGCTGAAGATACACATCTACAAGACCCAGCCTGGTTATACCCTGGCTTCAAAGTGGGCTGAGATGGCAATCTACAGCAACGAGATGACCCTGACGCACAACACCAAGATCGACAACGTGGACAACCCGCTGTGGACCCCCTACCTATACTGGTCCAACAACCCGAACAACAGCAACGTTACCACCTTGAAGTCGATTGTCCTGATGAGGAGTCGCACCCACCCAGACACAATGGGAGTGAAACTCAACAAGGGCGACAGCATACCTGTGATAACGACACCGCAGAAGTTCTTGATGAAGTTCGACGGCTTGAACCTGGAGTCAGCTGACTACGATGGCCTGGTCTTTTCTGTGACCGGATCCGGAACCTCAATATCGTACGGACCCTCCGGATGCGCCAGCTCGACCACGCTCGCGAGCACGTTCTTGCAAGTCAGCACTGGAGTCACCAATGCATTCACAGTGGATGGCTCGCCAGTCAGCAACTTCTACATAGACCTGAACAACGTCAATGAAGATGGGGCAATGGTGTTCTACCAAGCAAGCGGTCAAAACTGCTTCTACAACAAGACCTTTGCTAACACCACCACCACCGAGCTAGCCTCCTACAACCTTGGAGATGGAGTGATGCAGAGCATCGCCCTGAACCGGGTTGACAAGAACGGCGAGAACGGCAACGTCTCGCTCTATCTTGAGGAGAAGGCATCTGCGACCACTGACGACAAGGACAGGTTCTATCTAGAACTTGACAACATAACTGACTCCGCATGGGCGTTCACTGGAACTTCGACCCAGGACAAGATAAAGTACAGGTACGCTGTGTCAACTGGACCAGCCTGCACTGCATCTACCTGCACCACGAACCTCAAGGCCATAGACCCGGGATACGTCTCCGAGAGGGGCTCGATGTTCTACGCCCTTGACTCCAAGAGCGCGACCTTGAAGGTTGCCAAGAAGGTTGCAGAGGCCAACTACTACGTAAGCCTTGTTGGTGCTGCGGCATCTGGTGCAACAGAGATCACCCTTGCAGAGGGCGAAGAGCAGACACTCGCCGGTGGAGTGAAGATAAAGGCAAAGAGCATAACTGAGAAGGTCGGCTCATGCACCGTCGGAGCAGGCGGAAACTGCAATGTCGACATGTCCCCAGTTAGCGCTGTCCTTAACACAGGCGAGGCGTCAGTCAACGCGATCACCTCCTACAAGGTGGGTGACCTCGTTGTCATGGACAACCAGGCCGGCGGAGCTGCTGTACTGATTTCAGTCGGCGGCCCGATGGTGAACGAGGTTACCAAGCAGGCGCTTGGCAGCTCGTCAACCCTGACGAAATCAGGCGACGTCGTAGTCAAGGAGGTCGGCAACGTAATCGTTGTTGCCGGTTACACCGCCCAGGACACAACGGACGCTGGTAAGCAGTTCGTCAACAGCCTACAGTCCAGCTAGAGTGGACACACCCGGAGCGCAAACGCGCTCCACCCTTTTTATTTTTTCTTTATTTCCTCTTTTCGATTACTGTTTTTCAGTTGTGTTTCTTTTGCCCCTTACTTACTCGAAGCATCAACTCCGTTAAAGCTCAGCTGGTTTAAACCAAATTCCCCCTGGGTTCGGAAAGGTTTTTAATTCCCTCTCAACAATAATCACTTGTGAGAAAGGCGACCATAACTCTCATAGCCTTGCTTGCGCTTTCAGCATTGGCATTTTCTTCGTTCATCGTGAGTCCTGACCAGGACAATTTCGACATCCTCCAGAATTCGAGCATGGTCAGGACCTACATGGTCGAAAGCAACGATACTTCAGGCATAATAGACGTTTCCACCAGCATTGCCTGGGTTTACGACACCACTGACTACCTTAACGTAACCCCGGGAAAGACCTATGCTGTAAAAGTCACCTTCAGCCCAGGCATGCTGCCCCCAGGCAGCTATTCAGTTGTTTTAACGTTCGCAGCAAAGGGCGGAGACATAAAGACGGCCAAGGCCAACACCCGGGTCGTGAAGACGAGTTGGATTTACAATTATCTCCTCCCAGGCGAGTTCTATACCGACATAACCTACCAAAACTACACAATCGGTAACTCGACCTATTCGCTTGTTTTAATAAAGGGCGCCGATGCCCTTCTCATAAAGAACGACAAGGAGATAGTGAAGAACACAGACGAAATCAGGACATTCTACAATCAGTACTACCGCAACACCATTTACCCCCAGGACTCCGAGCTCAGCCAACTGGCTTCCTACCTAAAGTCATTCAACGAAAGCAGGAATAGGCCAGTGCAATACTCATCCGGCATGGGGGCAGAGCCAGCGTGCAGGCAGTTCCTAGGGATAACATTCCTTAAACAGTCAACTGGGCAGGAGGTCCACGACCTGACTACCGCGACAATGGCCTGCCAGATAGTCCACGCAGATGATTTAGCAGCATGCGGGGAGCCAACCATAGTCTACGGCACCCTGGAATTCGGAGTCAACGTCTACAACTTGGACAAAAACCTCTCCGAATACGAGAAAGCAATGTCTAGCCTTACGGTGGAAAACGCTCCTGACCAGCTCGCCTCATCCAAGGTCTTCCTAGAAAAGGCGAGGCTAAGTGCCTTTGAGGCAAATAACTCAAAACTCAGGTATGACACCTCCTGCAGGACATGCGTTGGCATGTGCCCGATGATTCCGTACAACCTAACGGCCCTTGACCAGGCAGTTTCGTTCATAGGGAGACTCAGCACCAAGGCAGAGCCTCTAAGAGGCCTTAGCTCCAAGCCTTCTGACCTTCTCTCCAAAACCAACAAGAGGCTTTCCGATGTGCTGGGAAAGGCGCACAAGGAAGCATACTCCATTAGATACGAGACGATAAGGCCGATTGCCGAAGAGCTCTCCCAAAAGGTGGCAGTTGCTTCGACCAATGTTTACAGCCCGGAGCTTCAAGCCAAATTCGCGGAGCTTAATAATGTCACCGCAACCCTTGAATCGATAATCGAGAGCGGGGATTACAGTGACGTTGCAAAGCTCGACCAGCTTTTCGACTCCAACATGGACAAGTTCTACTCTGCGAGGGCCGACCTAGATGTCGTCCTGGGCGAAACCACCGGCATGTACGAGAAAGTCTATTCCATCAGGCAGAATGCTTCCGACCACCTGGTAATCGCCCAGATGAACGTGCTGTCCGAGGACCAGGCATTCTCCGGCCTTCAGGGCCTTCGGGACCGCATGACCCTGGCGGACTCAAAATTCACGAAGCCGCTCAGGGCCGACCTAGCTGAGGAGCTCATTGCCGACTACTCGGGCATCGCCGAAGAAGCGAAGGCGATAGCGAAGACAAAACCGTCGTCCAGCATAGTCGGGCGCATGGTGAGCAAGATAGTCCGCACAGAAAAATGGATTGCAATATCCCTGGTAGGGCTTTTCAAGCCCCTCACGCTCTCAGAAAAAACCCTGATTTCTGAATACGTGGGTCCGGCGACTGCCGGCCTTGTTGCATTCGCGCTCGCCGGCGTCTTGCTCTTTCTGCTCATCGCCTATGCGCTGAGGAACAGGAGAAGGCTCGGAAGGGTCAGGCACCAGCTGATGCTCTACTCGTTCTTCTCGGCGGCGACACTGGCCGTGGCGCTCATTTGCGTCGGAGTTTTCTATTACCTCACGCTAGTCTATTCCGGTGAGACAACCCTCAACATGTTCAAGTTCGAGATTCCGAAAGCCGGCGGAGTCGCGATATTCGTAGACGAGGCAACAGCATACTCATCACAAAATCCAGAACAGACCAAGCTGCTCATGTCCGAATGCGGGGAAAGCATGGCGCTCGCGCTTTCGGAATACAACCCCAGGGCGTATTACATCCAGGGCGATTCGTGCAGGATTGGGGGCCAACTGCTCAACTACTCTGACTGCGACAGGGAGTTCTCGTCCCTTCCGATAATCTACGTCCGCTACGGGCCGAGTAACATAGTCTCTTTCAGGAACCTTTACGCAGTCAATGCGACCCTCGAGGGAGGAGACGACTGGTTCAGGGCCTGCCACCTGGCCGGCGCATTGAGGCGAGACTAATGAAAAAAGAAATGATGATATTTTTCGGAATACTGGTCCTCATAGGCGTTGCGTTATACCTGGTGGACAGCTACGGGGTTTTCAAGCAGAATGGCCAAAAGACAAGCGGGAATGAAATCGGGGTGAGCGGATTCCTGGAAATCCTGAAAAAGGAAAATGATTTCGGAATCGCGATGTGGATGGAGCCGGAGCAAGAGAAGAACAAATGGACAATAGAATGCGCAGTGGGCCTCTCCGAAAGCCTCTCGATGCTTGGGAAGAATGTAAAGAACTACGGATTCGAGTCAGGGTATTGCGTGAATTCGGATTTGGCCAACGTCAGCCAGGGGGAGTGCCTCAGGGAGCTCAACAACCATTACTATTTCGAGATAAGGTACGGGCCGCCATCCACCAGGTTCAATGAGAAAAAGGCAGTTATTTATGTCGACCAGAGCTTCACCGGGAAATGTGCCATCTCTGCGGCAAATTCGTCATCCTAAGTTTGCGGTGTTCATTTGTTGCGCGAAGAAATCATAAAGCTGAAGATAAGCTCCAGGGCAGTCATACTTGCCCACAACTACCAGACTCCGGAAATCCAGGATATCGCTGACTACGTCGGGGATTCGCTCGACCTCTGCAGGAGCGCGCAGAAGACTGATTCGGAGTATATCGTTTTCTGCGGAGTGGACTTCATGGCAGAGGCCGCAAGCATACTCACCGGGAAGAAGGTCCTCCTACCGGAGCCGGATGCCCGCTGCCCCCTGGCCGGAATGCTTTCAGCCAGGGAAGTGAGGGACGCAAAGAAAAAGCACCCGGGAGTTCCCGTCGTTCTCTATGTGAACACCCTTGCGGAGGCAAAGGCCGAGGCAGACATCATATGTACTTCAGCGAACATTGTTGAGGTAATAAACTCCCTGGACTCTGAGACGGTGATTTTCGGGCCTGACCAGAACATGGCCCATTACGCAAGGAAACGGACAAGCAAGAAAATAATTGCAATTCCTGAGGGCGGCCACTGCATCGTGCACCAGGGGCTCCTTCCTGCCAAGCGAATCAGGGAGATGATGGGCGCTCATCCCGATGCGATTCTTCTCGCCCATCCTGAATGCGAGCCAGAGGTCCAGGAAATGGCCGACCACATAGTCAGCACCAACGGAATGGCCAAGCTCGCCCGCTCGCTTCCAGTCAAGGAGTTCATCGTGGCGACCGAGGAGGGGCTAGGCTACAGGCTTTCCAAGGAAAATCCAGGAAAGAGATTTTATGTCCTCAAGGGCGCAGTCTGCAGGAACATGAAGAAGACGACCATGGCGAAGTTGCGCGACTGCCTGCTGAGAAAAGAACCGCTGGTTTCGGTCCCCAAGGAGACTGCTGAGAAAGCGAAAAGGGCCATAGAGCGCATGATGGAGCTTTCCAAAGCCTAGTTTTTTTGGTTTTTCCAGGCCTTCCCCAAGCGTAAGGTATAAATAGGGCCTTTTCAAGATATCTTAAGGCGATCAAGTTTCAAGAGGGCGAGGGCAGCAATCTGCCCGGAGAGGCGATTCAAATGGGCGTTTGGACTAAGAAAGGTGCCGTCGGTATAGGCACACTGATAATTTTCATAGCCATGGTTTTAGTGGCTGCCATAGCAGCTGCAGTGCTGATAAACGTTTCAGGAATCCTGCAGCAGAGGGCGATGGCCACAGGCAAGGAATCCATCCAGCAGGTTTCATCCAACATAGTGATAGTCTCAGTCAGCGGGGTTACGAATAGCGGCAGGACCAATGTAGAAAACATCAGCCTCGCCATAACTGCCGCCGCAGGCGCAGGAAGGATAGACATGAGGTACACGGTTCTCCAGGCGAGCAACGGGGTGAACCAAAGTTACCTGAACTACTCAAGCGTCTCGATGACTACTGGGACATATGTCGCGACAGAAATAAGGGACCCGACCAACCTGTTCACCGTGGACACCCCAGTCATAGATGGTTCTTCACTCATAAAACTTCAGTTCGGTGCAACCGACCAGGTGCCGCCCATCTATTTCCCTCCAAGGCAGCAGTATAAGTTCGTCATAATCCCGGAGCATGGGGCCAGCGTGACAATAGCCGGCATAATACCCGAGTCTTTCTCGAGCACCAACATCGACATCTACCCATAGAAAATTCGCCTTTAATTTCTTTCTCTTTCCCCCAGAATTACCTATACCTCAGGAACGCCCCCACGCCCTTGAATCCAACGAGGAACTGGCTCCCCTCGCTTGTTTCCGATGAAATGAGGACCGTCTTTATGTTCTTTTCCTCTGCAAGCCCCACCAGCTCATCGGCTACGTCCATCTCGCCTTCGACCCTGAATAACCCGCCGCAGCTGCACTTCAGGTCCTCGGCCTTTTCCGCAATCCTCGTTTCCTTTGTTCCGCATCTGGAGCAGGCTAGCGAGAACCTCTTGAGTTTCAGGTCCTCGGAAACCAGGAGCGTGTCCGCCTTGTTGCTCTCGAGAGCTTCCCTCACTTCCTTTTCCCCGTAAGTCACGAGCTCGTCCTTCACAACCCTGCGCATGAACTCGCTCACAACCTGCCTTTCCTTAATCGACTCCTGTTCGGAAATCAGGTCCGACGACTTGTTCATCAGCTCATGCACCCCGTATTCGTTCGTGTAGCCGGTGTCGAGCATCCCTAGCATCGTTATCTGGTAATTGAAAGGCTTAAGTTTCAGGAAGTCCTCTTTCGCAGGCCCTGGCCCGCCGACAATCACGCCTTTCAGCCCGGCTGGCAAAAACGACGTATCCATCGCCTCGCCGATTCTCTTGTAATATTTCTCGATGCTCTCCTCAATCAAGCGCTGATACCTCCGCTGCGACTGCCCCCCCTTGTTGATTTTTGCGTGCGCAGTCGAGTTGAGGGTGCGGATTATCTTCACCTGCTTTCCCCTGAGAATTGCAAGCGTCGCCTCGCGCCCGTCCATCACGATGAGCCCATAAGACTCCTTGGCCATCAGCATGTCCTCGAGCGGGTCCAGCACAAACGAGGAGTCGCACCTGTAGAACTGGACCCCGAGCGGCTCCGGAGGCTCGAGCGAGAAGAGCTGGACATCTGGCCTGCCAAGGTCCTTGGAAATGTTCCCGCAGAATATCGCAATCCCGTTCTCGGGCGGGGCCTTGAACATCTTCAGGTAGTTCAATAGTTTCTCGAGGGCTTCGAGCACATTCTTCCTGGTTGTTTTCGATTTAATGTTCGAGGCCTGGCCATACTCATCCCGAAGCTTCCCGGTTATCTCCCCGAGCGGATAGCCGGGGCTGATGTACAGGGAGACGAGCTCGGTTCCACTGCCGCGAATCTCCCTCAGGATTTTGAGGTTCTTCTTCAGCTCGTGAACGAGCTTGCTTTTTTCAGCCATCTGCCCCGCCTTATATTCACTAGGGAACGGAATTAATTAAATGTCATCCCTCGAGAACTCTCACTTTCCCAGTTGAGATGTCGTAAATTGCGCCGAAGATTCTTAGTTCTCCCTCGCGAACTAGGTGTGAAATCACTTCGCTCTTCTCGAGCATGTTCTTGGTTTGGAGCTTGACATTCTCGACTACCGCCCCATCCTCGTTTCCCCCTGCCTTTTCAACTGCCGGGGTTATGCAATCCAGGAGTTCCCCAATTTTGCCCTCTCCGCCTCCCTTGCACGCAGCGCAGACTGCCCCGCACTTCGTGTGTCCAAGCACCACTAAATTCTTCGCCCTAAGGTGCTCTGCCGCATATTCAACGGAGGCCAGAACATCGCAATCGCAGGCAACGTTTCCCGCAACCCGCACCACGAAGAGCTCTCCGAGCCCGCATCCAAAAATGAATTCCGGCACCACCCTCGAATCCGAACACGTGAGCACAATGGTGTGCGGCTTCTGGCCCTTTGTGAGCTCGGCCAGCACTTTCCTGTCGGAATTTTTCGCGAAATTCTCGTTTCTCTTCAGTAGCTCCTTGAACTCCATAAAATCACACCCACTGTTTTTCACTCAATACTCTAAATCTCCTCAAGCCCCCCCACATACGGCCTCAGGGCTTTCGGGACCTCAATCTTCCCGTTCTTTTTCTGGTAATTCTCCATTATCGCGACGAGCGTTCTCCCAACTGCGACCCCGCTCCCGTTCAGCGTGTGCACGAATTCCGGCTTTCCCTCCTTGTTCCAGTAGCGGATGCTCATCCTTCTGGCCTGGAACGCCTCGCAGTTGCTGCACGAGGAAATTTCGCGGTACTTGTTCTGGGATGGAATCCAGACCTCGATGTCGTAGGTTTTCGAGGAAGCGAATCCCAAGTCCCCAGTGCACAACACCTTGACCTGGTAGGGAAGCTCGAGCAACTGGAATATCCCCTCAGCGTCCTTGGTGAGCTTCTCGAGTTCCTCATATGATTTCTCCGGCTCAGTTATCTTCACCAGCTCCACCTTGTCGAACTGGTGCTGCCTTATCATCCCCCTTATATCCTTCCCGTAGGCGCCCGCCTCCCGTCTGAAGCACGGCGTGTAGGCGGCATAGTAAATCGGAAGCTTTCCCCTCTCGAGAATCTCGCCGGCGTGCATGTTCGCGAGCGGGACTTCAGCAGTGGGAATCAGGTAAAACCCGTCCCTCTCGCACTTGTAGAGCTCAATTTCGAATTTCGGGAGCTGGCCCGAGCCGGTCATAGTTTTCTCGTTCACAAGCAGTGGCGGGGAGACCTCCAGATATCCATTCCTTATGTGTGTGTCGAGCATGAAATTTATCAAGGCCCGCTCAAGCCTGGCGGCCGCTCCTTTCAGTGCAGTGAACCTGGAACCAGCAAGCTTAACCCCTCTCTCGAAGTCCAGGATGTCCCTTTCCTTGCCGAGGTCCCAGTGGGCTTTCACATCGCCTTCCTTCTTCCTCGGTTCCCCCCATCTCCTTATCACCTGATTCTCACTCTCGTCCTTCCCAACAGGCACCGAGACATGCGGAATGTTGGGCAGGTTCAGGGCAAGCGAAGCTATCCTTTCCTCGAGTGCAATTACCTCCTTCTCAACCTCCTCGAGCTCCTCATTCACTTTTTTCATCTCGGCTATTCTCCCGTCTGCTTTCTCCTTTTTCTTCTTCATGCCAGCCACTTCAAGGGAGACCTTGTTCTTCTTCGCCCTGAGCTCGTCGGCCTTCTGTTTCTCCTCCCTCCATCTCTTGTCGCACTTTACAATCTCCCCAAGCGGGGCTTCGGAGTTCCTCTTCTTCAGCATGTCCCCTAAGGCTTCCGGATTCGCCCTTACAAACCGCATGTCAAGCATGTCCTTCACTTTTTCTTCACAGCATTCTGTTTAGCCTTCGGTTCCTTGTTTTTACCATCATTCAATTCCAGGAGCATTTTCTCCAAATCAATCCCGTGCGAGAGCGCGCCCTGCTCGAGGCTCTCCATTGAGGCCATCGGGCACCCTATGCAAGTGAGGCCGTTTTTCAGGAAAACAGGAATGCTCTCCGGATGCTCCCTTATCACCTGGCCAATCGTCATGTCCTTCGTTATCACATAATCACCTATCGTTTCTCGAGCAGCCTGTGCAGCTCTTTTTCGAACGATTCAAGGTCCGTAAAGGACCTATACACTGATGCGAACCTGATATACGCAACCTTGTCAACCCTCTTGAGATTCTTCATCACGAGCTCGCCTATTGCAGAGCTCTTGACCTCGTGGCTCTCGTTGTTGCGCAGCGCCCTCTCAATCTCGTCAACCATCCGGTTTATGGAGTTTATCCCAACAGGCCTCTTCTCGCAGGCCTTCATTATCCCGCCCTTTAGTTTGTTCCTGTCGAAGCGCTCGCGCCTCCCGTCCTTCTTCAGAACTACAAGGTCCTCCAAGTCAGCGCGCTCATAGGTTGTGAATCTCCTTTCGCATTTTTCGCACTCGCGCCTCCTCCGGATTGCATCGGAGTCCTCGACCTCCCTGGAGTCGAGCACCTTGGTCTCTGAGTGGTGGCAATAGGGGCACCTCATAGGTGAACTTCGCCCTCAAAGATTTTTATACGTTCCCTTGGGGGTAACAAAACCTGTTGTGGCGAACAATTCATCCACGCCGGCAAATTTTGGCCGGTCGTGAATCCCGCCAGGAACGCCTTGCTCAAAGCCCAAAGGCGGGGGCTCGGGCCGGGTTCTGGCGTTTACTTTGTAGGGTTTGTTGACCGCACCCACAAACACCAGCACCCCCTTCTTTGATTCAAGTTTCGGGCCTTTAATCCCATATGGTTCAACAGTTTGGGCTCTGTAGAAAACCTTGGGGCAGCAGCG
>JBFYLO010000063.1:0-5977 GCA_041305385.1 Microcaldota archaeon
TGCTCATCCTTTTGAGAGTTGCAAGAGCTTCCCTTATCCTGGTGAACGATTCATCGTTCTTCTTCTTGTAAACCTGCTCGAAGCTGGTTGCCACTTCCCTGTCAGGGGCCGAGGGCGGGACGGCGAACCGATACTTCCCCCTGCTCCTCTCGAGCAACCCCCTCTTCTTAAGCATGAGCAGATGGTACCGGATGGCCTTCTCATTGGCTGCCTGTTCGTGCTCGTTAATCTTTTCCATGAGCTCGTGGATGTCCGGCTCGCGGTCCTGGAATGCGAAGTAAAAGAGCGCGTCGAGAAGGGCAATCATGTTCCTCCTGCTTTCATTCGGGGAGATGAGCCCTGTCGCGAGCGCCAGCCACCGGACAAGGGAATTCCTGGTCATCTTCACCTCGTCGGTCAGTTGCATGTCCCTGATGACTGTCTCCGAGCGAATCAGTTTTGCCTCGGGCATCTCAGATTTCATTTTTCCCACCAAAATAGTTTTAGCACTAAAAACTACGCTTCCTCGAATTTAAATAGCTTTTGTGCGATTTTAGAATTAACCCTGTTAAGCAAGTGTTTTATTCCCCAAAAACGCAAATAAGGAGCATGACTCCGAGGTGGGAGCACACTGAAGAAGCCAGGCAGCAAAAACTAAAGGCTAAGAGAGGCGAGATAATCAAACTCGCGAATGAAATTTTCTCTGCCATCAACAGGAGAGAAAATTTCAAATTTTCCATCTCTCAAACCGAGCGCCAAATAAAGTCAGACTGCGCGGAAGCTCCCAAAAAAACAGAGCGCGAATCCCTCGAGTATCTTAATAAACTCCTGAATACGCTAGAAAATTACCGTTCCGTCCTCCGGGGCATAGATTGGAATTATTTCAAACACCCGCAGAGAGAGTTCAAAAAGCCGCCTCTGCAGGGGGATTTGTCCAACACCAAATAATTTAAACAATCTCTTTCAATCTTAAGCCGGTGTTCCCTTGGGTTTCAGAATCTCACCCCGTTTCAGCCCCTTGAGGCTTACTGCTTTCGCAAGGAGCGAGGTCGAGCTTTCCATCGAGATTGAGAACACTGGCGAGGAGTCCTGCTGGACCGAGTGCGACGTGATTTTGCCAGAGGCGCTTTCATTGGCCCGGGACAGGGACCTCGCAAAAGGAAGGCTCAGGGTCGGGATAATCAACGCAGGCGAGATACTCACGGGAAAATGCAAAATCTACGGGGGCTCCAACAGCTACCCCGACATCTACTCCATCAAGCTCGTAGTTTACGGGTTCGGGAAGGACGGGGCGATAAACCAGCGGGAGGAGAGGAAAACCGAACTCCGCTGCGAGCGAATCGGGAAATAGCTATTTTTTCCCCTCCTTCTTTCCAACATTCAATTTTCTCCGCATTTTCTCCTCGACCCTCATGAGCGCATACCATGAAATCGAAAGGAACACAATTCCCCCGCAAACTGCAAGCTGCACAGGTTCTCCCCTCACTCCGAAATAGAGCGCCGAAGGAATCCCTCCAACTAACAAAAGCTCCGGGAATCCAGCAGGGCTGTAATTAAGAAGGAACCAGAACCCCACGGCAGAGCCGACGACTCCTGCCAGGACGAATGCCTCGCCTATTCTCCTTACATACGCAGCCATCTCGAACTCGCTGCCGAGCATCCCCCACTCAGTGAACATCCTGCTCCAGTCATGGGAATAGGAATTAACGTCGTTCGGTTTCCCGGCAATGTTCCCGAAATAGGAAGTCCCGTAGGGATATTCCGCGCTCTCCATATAGCGCGCAGTGCTAGGCATGGCTGAGCCGGCGCAGGCGAGGAAAATCATCGCCAAGGCAGCTCCTCTTCTGCTCCTCCCAAAAATCAAGACTGCGAGCAGAGGATTCGCATACTCGAAAATCGTTCCTCCTGCAACCGCCCAAACACTGTCCCAGCCGAAAAGGATTCCGAATAAGAGGTGGCCCACCTCGTGAATCGCAACCGAAACCCCCAAATAAAGGTTGAACGGGAATCCGAAAATACCGAATGCTATGGGGATGAGGAATATCACGAAGAGCAGCCCCGTGGTCGCTATGGCCCGGTCGTTCCTCTCGCTATTCAGCTTGTTCCTCTTCTGTTCCCGCTCGACCGCTTGGTTGAGCTTGCTATCACTGTCCTCCCCCCCCATTTCCATAAGTTAGTTTTTTAACACCCAGCATTAAAACTTAACTATGCGCATTTTCGTCATACGGCATGGTGAAACCGAGTCCAACCAGCAGGGCCTGATTCAGGGGAACATCGACTCGAGGCTCACTCCACTGGGCGTCAGGCAGAGCCAACTTATCGCAGAGGAGCTGAAGGGAGCGGACATCGATTTCATCTTCTCAAGCCCTGCCTCAAGGGCCCGCCAAACCGCGCAGCCGCTCGCAATCCCAAGAAGCCTCCCGATTGCCATAGTCCCCGGCCTCCGCGAGCGCGAGTACGGGATTTACGAGGGAAAAACACTCCAAGAAATAAAATCCACCCACCCGGAGCTATTCGCCACAGGCTCGGAAAAAATAGACCTCGATGCAAAGCCCAAGGATGGCGAGAGCCTTCGGGAAGTCGCGGGAAGGGTCGTCCCATTTGTCGACAGGCTCAAGGCCCATCTGAAAAACCAGACCGTCGCCATAGTCGCGCACGGCATAGTGAACAAGATAATCATCGGAGAGCTCATCGATTGCTCTCTTGAGAACATCGGCGCCTACAGGCAGTCCAATGCCTGCATCAATGAAATCCTTTTCAAAAAAGGGAAAGGAAAACTGATTAGGCTCGACTACACCGGGCACCTCAAGTTTTGATTTCGCGTTTTCTCACCCCGAGGAATAGCGGAATTCCGGCAAGGTATAAAAAGGTTTTATTTCTAAGACACCTTCACCGTTTGGGATTTGTCCGTGGGAGGTCGAATTCCAGAAGGCCAAAATCCGCCTGAGTACTAAAGAGAGTAGAATTACTTGGGTAGGGAGAGGTGATTGCAGTGGCCGAACTGCCGCGCTGGGACGTGGAGAAATTCCTGCGCGAGGCTGGAGCAGACCGTGTCAGCGAGAGCGCTACGGAGAAGCTCATCGAGGTCCTCGAGGACGAGGCCGAGGAAATCATTCAGCGGGCGAGGCGTTATGCCAAGTACGCCCGAAGGAAAAAGATAAGGCCCGAGGACATAGAGCTCGCCATCTCGTAGCCTTTTCTACTTTTTTATCCCTTTTAGCGGATTGCAGTAATCCGACTTGAAAATCGAGAGGGTTTCGTAATTCCTCACCAAGTCCTTGAATGTACTCGTAAGCTCAAGAACAGAATTGTGCAGCTCAACAGTGTTCTTGAAATCGAGGTCCACGTCCATGTCCCACGGGCCTATTGCCCTCACCAGGAAAACCAGGTTCGGCAGTTCCTCGCAATGCCTCACCAGCCTCATGATTTTTTCCTCGTTCGCCTTCTGGAAGTGCATGAGCAATTTGTAGTGGAACATCCCGAGCTTGGTCCTGTCCACCACCATCTCATATCCGGTTATTACTCTTTCCCCTTCAAGCCTCTTCAGCCTATACTTCACTGCATTCGGAGTCAACCCAACCCTCTTGGCTATTTTCGAGCTGGGAGTTCGTGCATCATCAGAGAGTATCGAAAGAATCTTCAAATCTTTCTCGTCAACTTCGATTTTTTTTCTTCCCCTCAAGAGCCCATACTTGGACTCACCCGGCTGAAAAACCCCGCTTTCGCCGTGATAAAAATGCCACTCGAGCGGTATGGTAAGGTCCTTCTCCCTTATGTATTGGGAGAACCTGTCCGACAAGTCGTCCAAGAATTCGTTAAGCCCGAATTCATCCCTGACCATGAACCTGAAAACGAGATTATACCTCCCCTCACATGCGGCAATCCAATCTGCCCCACGAATGTTTTTAAGATAGGAGTAAATCTCCTGCTCCTTTTTTGCATTCGCCCCCTCGAGCCGGATGTAGAGTCGGTAGGCTTTATATCCGAGCTTGAAGGAGTCCAGCTCCACAGTGAATTTGTTGATGACCTTCCTTTGGAGGAGGTTGCGGAGGCGGTAGTTGACCACCTCCTCGGACAACCCGACCTTCCTCCCTATGGACGAGAGGCTTTGCCTGGCGTCTATGCTGAGCGCAGACAGTATCCTCTGGTCCTTCGCATCCAGCCTTTCTGGCAAACTGGTCGCCTCTTTTCCTTTCTTCTGGTCTTCTCTTAGTCGCCTTGCCTTTCGTCTGTCTATTTTCTAATTTTGCAATATACATTTAAAAAGATTGCGTTTTTAGAAAATTTTCTCCTGAAACCTTTATATTAACAAAAAGCGAAAGTAACAGCAGCCCGGGAGACCGGGTTGGAGGTTGGGAATATGCAGATGAAACAAGCTAGTGGAACGAAGATGGTGGTTGCGACGGCGATAATGGCCGGCGCATTTGCTTTGTTTGCTGGAAAAACTTCAGCAGGTGTAATTCCCAAGAGCAACGCGAGCACTTTTTACGACAACGTTCCAGGTCTCTCGCTCGCCCCGAGCACGCTTTCCCTTAGCAAAAACACAAAGGGAAATGGCCACGGGATTTTCGCCAACACGAAACTCGATAGCAACTCAGGGGTCCACGCGATGAGAGTCATGACCCCTGGTGGGCCTCTCCACGAATTCGGGATGGGGGTCGGTTCTAACAAGCTCGATGTAGGCTTTGCAGTCGATGAGATGAAGGGCGAGTGCATCGTGATTGGGGGGACGACCTTTAGGGCCTCCAATGAAATCGCCGCGAATCTCGTCGTGTCAACAGGCAAAGACGGAAAGCTCAACTGGGTCTTTAATACCAACATTGCAGTCAGCGAAAACCTTGGCGTTTCAGCAAGAAAAGACAACGAGGGTTACGCGGTCGGGGCAGATGCGGACGTCAACGGGGTCATGCCGAGCGCAAGTTTAACGGTTACTGAAAAGGGTACGCAAGTTGACACTAACATCTGGTCCCAGAAAATGGGCCCTGATGGAAAGGTCAGGGTGGCCGGAATCTGGAACGATATCGGGGGCGAGAACACAGTTAAAATTCAGCTAAGGATTAGTCTCTAGGCAAAATCCTTAAACAGCGCCAGCGCGCGGTGCAGGAAGCTCGAGCTTCCTGCAGTCAGCTCTCGAGAGCTGACCAAGCGCCCCGAGGCGCTTGCCGCCATTGGCGCTGGCGCTTTGAGAAATCCTTAAATAGCGCACCACCAATAGCTATCCTATATGTGCAAGCCGAACATTAGGGGAACCAAGTGCGTCATGGATTGCCTCTCCTGCCCCTACGAACTCTTTTCTCCCGATTGCATCAACAGCCAGCTCAAGGACCTCACGACTCTCGCCGACCTCGACGTTCGAACAATCCGCTATGAGGAGGAAATCATCATAGACTTCGACGAGGACAAGACAAGAATAGTCACCGAGTACACGAACATAGCCCGCCAGATTGAGGCAATCATAGCGAATCCTGAAACCTACGGGAGGCGCGAGGACGACAACTACAACCTGAGGCGGCAGGTGCTCCAGAAGTTCTACGACTACATGTTCATGAACCCGCTTCTCGCCCTAATCACCCTTCAGGAATACAACGAGCCGCCCCCGACCCGCGGGCTCTACATGGATGGCTACAAGCACTTCAGGGGATGGATTAACGGTATAGCGGACAAGTTCCCCCAGGCCCAGCTCTATCTGCTCACCAAGAAATACAGCGACGTCAGGCAGGTCTTCCTCTCCCTGGCAGGCCTTAAGAGCCTCCAGTTCATAAGCGCATTCATCCTCTCGGTTCCGCCCGAGGCCAAGCTCATTCAGGACCCGGACAACGACTATTCCCTTCCTTTCGGGGTAAAAGCGAGGGTCTATGAGCTGCCGAATTCAGAGGCCAACCTCTATGTCCAGGAGAACCCGATAATCGAGGCCCTCGACCCGCAGCTCCAGAAGATGTTGAAGGAGGCAATCCTGAAGGACCTCGCCCCGACCACTGACAAGCTCATCGATTTCTCC
>JBFYLO010000064.1:0-6232 GCA_041305385.1 Microcaldota archaeon
AACTTTTCAGCACGTTTGCAAGCAACACAAAAGCGCGCCGAAAAGTTCCAGTCAAATGCTCGGCGAGCGCCCCCTGCAAGCCGCCGGTCTCTGACCGGCGGTGGGCGCGAGCATTTTGACATTCAGCCAAACGCGAGCCAGGCCTTGTGCCGAGTTTGAATCATGGTTGGTCTCCCCCAACAGCAAGCTTAAATAAAAACATCACCTATTCTATTCGGGGTTGTAAACTCATGCCCGGCCTTACGTTAAAGAAAGAGCCACCAGACAATGTCACCAGAATCATCAAAACCGTAGTGGACAACGTCCTCGAGGGCGTTTCCGTAAAGGGCACAGGCAGCATCTCGCTACGGGAAATTCATGAGAAGCACTCGCCCAAGGTCACACAGGAGCACGTGGAGCGCTGGGCAGGAATCCTCGTCTCCCACGGAATCGCGGCCCTCGAGCGCCCGGCCAACCCCCTCGATGCCCCGAAGCTTGCCCTCCAACACCTGCCTCTCGAGCCGAAGGTTCCCGGCAAAAGGAGGATAATCTCCGAGGTCCTCGACTCCTATGACCTAACGCTCAAGAACGTTCCCGCCTTTGTGGAAATAGTCCGCGTGCGCCACGAGTTCTCTCCAATGTATGTTCTCCACAGGCCGGAAATCGCCCCCGCAACAGCAGCCATACTGGACTCGATAAAACTCGAGCTGTCAAGGATGCCCGAGATGAAGACAGAGGAACTCATAGACCCGAAGATGTACAACGCCGTCGAAGACAAATTCATTGAGGGCGCAAAGACGATGATTTCCCAGGCGTTCCCAGGAATAACGCTTGACGACAAAGTCTTCCTAGCAGACATGCTAATCATCAACATGCTCGGGCTCGGAGACATCGACATACTGATGGCTGACAACTGGATAGAGGATATAGCGATAAACAATGCAGATGACCCAGTTTACATCTACCACAGGAAGTTCGGCTGGCTCAAGACCAACCTGATAATCCTCGAGGAGAAACGCATAAGGGAGATGTGCGAGTCAATAGCGAGGCGCATCGGCCGGCAAATCTCCAACCTCGCCCCGCTTCTCGATGCCCACCTTCTCACCGGGGATAGGGTTAATGCAACCCTGCAGGCGGTGAGCCCGAAGGGCAACACAATCACCATAAGGCGATTCGCCCGCGTCCCCTGGACAATCGTGGACATGATCAACATCGGGAACCTCGGTTATGAGATGTCGGCATTCATATGGACTGCAATGCAGCACGAGATGAACCTCATGGTCATAGGGGGAACGGCGGCAGGGAAGACGAGCATGCTCAACTCCCTGCTCTGTTTTGTCCAGCCCAACCAGCGCATCATCTCAATAGAGGACACCAAGGAGCTCAATCTCCCGCAGTATTCCCACTGGGTCCCGCTAATCAGCAGGCTCCCGAACCCGGAGGGAAAAGGGGAAATAACCATGCTCGACCTCATGATTAACTCCCTTCGTATGAGGCCGGACCGCATGGTGATTGGAGAAGTCAGGACCAAGCAGCAGGCAGAGGTCATGTTCGAGGCAATCCACACCGGACACTCCTGCTACGGCACTTTCCACGCCGACAACGCGGGCAGCGCCCTCAGGAGATTCACCGAGCCTCCGCTTGAAATCCCGTCTGTTGAAATGAGGGGCATGCACCTGTTCATCACCCAATTCAGGGACAGGAGGCGCAACAGGAGGCGCACCACCCAGGTCGTCGAACTGGCGCCGTCGCTCACCTCCCTAGGCATAGAGCTCAACGTCGTCTATCGCTGGGAATCAAGGACAGATGAATTCGAGCAGGTGAACAACAGCATCCGGGTGTTCAACGAGCTTCAGGAGACGGCGGGATTCACTGAAAAGGAAATACAGCGGGACATGGATGAGAAGGTCATGATTCTCAAGTGGATGGTGAAGAATTCGCTCAATGACATGAACAAGCTGGGCGCAGTGGTTGCCAACTACTACCTGGACCAGGAGAGGGTCCTGAGTCTCATAAGGAAGGGCGCGACCATAAACCAGGTAATGGAGTGAGCCGATGGTCCAAACCGAAGAAGAAAAGGGTCAGCTGCAGAAGATAACGAGCGGCGTCGATGGCCTAGATGAGCTGCTGGGCGGGGGGCTCATAAAGAACCGCTCGCTTCTCGTCTGCGGGCTTCCCGGCACTGGCAAGTCAACGTTCGCATTCCAGTTCCTCTGCGAGGGAGCGAGGCTAGGCGAGCCCGGGGCCTACGTTTCTTTTGACGAGGAGGAGGCCAAACTGATAACAAATGCCTCGCAGTTCGGCTGGGACATCGAGTCTTTCAAGAAAAAGGACCTCCTCCGGGTCCAGAAGGTCGGTGCGCTCGAAATTCAGCAGTTCGCTTCCCAGGAGAGCATTCTCCTCATAGAAATCATCCGCTCAATCGGCGCCAAGCGCGTTGCAGTGGACTCCCTCACAAGCTACGAACTCCTCTTCAAGGAGGATTACGAGCGGATGCTCTACGTCAAGAGGCTTTGCGACGAAATATTGGGCCGAGGCTGCACAATGCTTGCGACTTCCGAGTCGATTCCCGGGAAACTGAGCAGGTTCGAAATCTCCGAGTTCATATTCGACTCGCTCATTAAGCTCGACTTCGACCGCTCCTCGAAAACAGGCCGCACGCTTGAAATCATCAAGCACAGGGGAAGCCGCCACAAGCTCGGTCCGGTTCCCATGGAGCTTAGCGAGACGGGCCTGGCCGTTCGATCGCGCTAGCAGGGTTGGTTCTCTTGAGAATAATCCAAGTGGTCCACGCTTTCCCTCCAGACATCGGGGGCATCGAGGCCCACGTCTTCAATCTCTCCAGGGAGATGGCAAAGAAGGGTCACGACGTTACGGTGGTCACAACCAAAACAGCAGGCGCCCCGGGCAGGGAGACGATTGACAACATCAAAGTAATCCGTTACTGGGCACTTCCCCTCCCGCTGTTCTCCTCAGTCCGCCTAATCCCATTCCTTCCCCTCCGCCTCGCCCTCATGAATGCCGACATATACCATTCTCACGGCTACGGCTCTACACAGCCGTTCTTCACGTCTCTCGCTGCCCTTCTTACACGCAGGCCATTCATATTCACAGTTCATGGATATCCGAAGCTAAAGGGATTCGGCGCCCTGTTCAAGTGGTTCTACACGCAAGTTCCTGCTCGCGTCTTCCTAAGAATTGCAAGGAAGGTGATAACAGTCACAGAGGCGACGATTCCAGACATCGAAAACGAATTCCCGCGAGAGAAAATAGTCACAATTCCCAACGGTGTCGATTTCGAACTCTTCAAGCCAACAACAAAACTGTCCTCCCTCAACTCGAACGCCATCGCCTACATCGGCCGCTTCGATTCCTACAAGGGAATCGACACGCTGCTGAGGGCGTTTGCAATCGTAAAGAAGGCGCAGCCGAATGCAGAACTCAGGTTGATTGGGAAGGATGAGGGAATAGCAGGCTCTCTCCACTCCCTTGCTTCCGAGCTCGGCCTGGACATCAAATTCTCCGAGGTTAAGCCTGAAGAAATGAGCAAGACCTACGACTCCCTCTCAGCAGTCGTTCTTCCAAGCAGATATGAGGGCCTGAGTCTCGTCATTCTCGAAGCCATCGCGTCTGCCAGGCCGATGCTCTCAACCCCGGTCGGCGCAGCCCCAAAGCTCTTCGGAGAAGTTTATAAGGAGGATGCGCCCAAGTTCCTTTTTGAGACAGGCAACCACCGCGAACTCGCTGGAAAAATTCTCGAAGTTCTTGGGAACAAAAAGAAGTATGAGGCAGTCTGCTCGCGCGCCAGGGAGGAACTGAAGAAAAAACATTCCTGGGGCGCAGCCGCGGACCAGACGCTCAGGGTTTACGAAGAGGTTCTCGGAACCGGGAAGTGATTGCATGGCGAAATACTTTGGAACAAACGGCATTCGGGCGAAGCTCGACGTGATGACTCCGGAATTCGTTTCAAGAATGGCATTCGCATTCGGAATCTGGTGCAACCGCGGCAAGATCCTGCTGGCCCGCGACACCCGCGTCTCCGGCCCAATGCTCCACCACGCAGCAACCGCAGGCCTGTTCTCCGCCGGCTGCCAGGTCCTCGACCTCGGAATCTGCCCCGCCCCGACAGTCGAACTGATGGTCAAGAAGCTCAAGGCAGATGGCGGGATAACGATAACAGCTTCCCACAACCCCCCGGAATGGAATGCCCTCAAGTTCGTTGACAAGCATTCGGTGGCGGTCTCCTGGGAGCGGGGGGAAGAAATAGAAAAGATTTTTACAGACCAAAAAATTCAGAGGGCCGAGTGGAACAAACTAGGCTCGTCGACAAAATACACGCTAGCAATCGATGACCACATAAAAGAAATAACCGATTATGTTGACCTAAGAGCAATCCGCAAAAAGCACCCGCACGTTGTTCTTGATTGCGCCAATGGGACGGGCTCTCTCTTTGCCCCAAAGCTCTTCCGCGAGCTTGGCTGCAAGCTACTGACACTCAACGCCCAGCCCGATGGCTTCTTCCCAGGGCATAACTCAGAGCCAACGCCTGACAATCTCGCGGACCTGATTGCAGCAGTCAAGGCAACGGGGGCCGACATGGGAATCGCCTGGGACGGCGACTGCGACCGCGTCATTTTCATCGATGAGAAAGGAACCTACATCATCGGCGACAGGAGCTATGCCCTCTCAGTGGAAATCGCGCTCTCAGAAACAAAGGAAAAGAAGCCCAAGGTAGTCACGACAGTCGCAACCTCAGATACAATACGGGACATCGCCAGAAAGCACGGGGCCGAGCTCGTCTACACAAAGGTCGGTGGGCCATACCTCGCAGAGGAATTGCTGCGCCACCGGGCTGTCACTGGCGGTGAAGAGGCTGGCGGAATCATCTGGCCAGTTCTTTCTCCAGGCAAGGACGGCTTCGCAACAGCTGCAAAGATTCTCGAGCTCGTCTGCAAAACAGGCAAGCCCCTCTCCAAGCTAATCTCCTCCCTTCCGGCTTACTACAACTCCAAGATCCGCATTCCCTGCACAGCAGAACAAAAATACGCGGTAATAGACAGGATTCGCTCGCAACCTCTCGAAAAGGGCTTGGTGTCCCTAACTCTCGATGGCCTCCGCATAAACTCAAAAGAAGGCTGGGTCATCCTCCGCCCCTCGGGCACCGAGCACCTGGTCAGGATTTTCGCAGAGGCGAAGACCCCCGAGAAGGCGAAGGCGCTCATGGAAAAATACGAGAAGAAAGTGAAGGCGATGCTGGGCTGACAAATGCCCAGAACGTATTTAAACCTGTCCGGGGAAGTTCTTTTTTCGTGGGGGGCGTTCGCCAAGCGGCTTCCTGGTGATTCTCATGAAGGAGAAAATCGCATTCAGCGTCGAATCATCGCTTCTCAAGAAAGTTGACGGGATGGTAGACGGAGTCAAGGTCAAGAGCCGCTCCCATGCCCTTGAGATTCTCATAAGAAAGGCCCTCGGGCAGGACGAGGTCCATAACGCTCTCATCCTCGCAGGTGGCGAAAAGAAGGCAGACCCATACGCCCCAAGCAGGCCCATGATACTCTTTGAGGGCAAGCCGGTCCTCCAGCACATCATAGAGTGGCTCCGCAAATTCGGCGTCACAAACATAACGGTCTCAGTCGGCTACATGCGCGAGGAGATTGAAGCCTATTTCCGCGACGGGCACGATTTCGGCGTCGCCATAGACTACATGCGCGAGGACGAGCCCCTGGGCACAGCCGGCCCTCTTTATCTGGCCAAGAGCCGCTTCAACTCGACATTCCTCATGGTCCACGCCGATGTCCTCTGCGACATCGACCTCTCCGACCTCATAGAGCACCACCGCAATTCAAAGGCAGTCGCCACCATCTCCCTTAAGGAAGTAAAAGAGTCCTACAAATACGGGGTCGTGAGCCTCGAAGGAAACCACATAACCGGATTCGTCGAGAAGCCCGGACCCGGAAAGGAGTCTAGCAACCTGATAAACGCAGGCGTCTACGTTTTCGAGCCAGCCATATTCGACCATGTCCCGAAGAAGGGGTCGCTGGAGACCGAAGTGTTCGGCAAGCTCTCGAAGCTGCGCGCCCTCAACGGCTACGTCTTCAGTGGAAAGTGGACGGAAATCCTAGCTTGATTATAGCGCACCCGGAAAGCAATTCGGCAAAACCCAACCAACGAACTCGCGGGCGGCACGGTGCTCGCTTCAACGAGAGCGAGGCCGTTCGTTCCCCGGCTCCCGAGCAACTCGAGTGTCGAGTTA
>JBFYLO010000065.1:0-15882 GCA_041305385.1 Microcaldota archaeon
GGCGGCATCCGGATGCCGCCTGGTCGGCTCCAGGGAGCCGACCTGCCTGCCCGGGCAGGCAGCCGCATGTTGGGGGCGCTGCTGCCGGGGCATTTCTACAGGGCCATGGAAGACCAACAAATAAATAGGAGGCCGGACATTCCTTCTAAGGTGATCGGATGAGGCGTTTGATGCTCCTAGTGCTGATTTCAGCTTTGGCATTCCCAGCCTGGGCAGAGGAATGCGAGAAGCTGGCCGGGCGCTATGCCGAAAGCAGCGAGGAAATCAGCTACCTCAACGTATCCAGGGGAAACGACGGCGAGTATCTCCTCTTCTCAATTGGGGGGAAGTACTCGATGCTCGCTAGGTGCGGGCCGGAGTCCGTGTTTCTCACCGATGTTGAGGACATAGAGGCTTTGCTGGACCAGTATGCGAGGGCCTCTGGCCAGACTGGGAGCATCGTTCCCGACGCTACATGGACGAAAAACATGGAGAGTCTGCTCGACAAGTTCGCGGGCAGCAGGGGGAAGGAGGAGGAGTGCAAGCGCTACATCGGCATAGACCGGACTCCCTGCAGCGACAGGGCGAGCTGCATCAAGTCCTGCTACACGCCCATGTGCAGCGAACTGAAGCAGTCCAACGAGTGCAAGGCGGACAGCAAGGGCTGCGATTTCATAGACAGCATAGTCTTTTTTGCGAACAATCTCACGGTCCTCGACAATGGAACTACGAGGGTGAAATCGCTCGTCAAAAGCATTTCAGGAGTCAGCTCAACCGGGCCTCTTGACGAGGCGATTTCCGCTCTCGAGGGAATGCTCGCGAGCACCGAAATGATAAACAAGAACAACCTGATGCAGGAGAAAATCTACTATTTCTGCCCGAGAGTCTCGTATGACAGGGACGCTCTGGAGCAGATGAGGGACGAGCTGAAAAGCCTCAGGAACAAATACTCGCTGCTTATAACCCCGGCAGTCACCGCTAAGTTCGTGTCCACGGAAAGCACAAGGAGAGTCGAGTTGCGAAAGAACATTGACAGATGCGCCGAGAGCATGAACTACTCGAAGGCATCAGTCGCCGGAATCACCGGCTCCCCCCACCCTGCTGCCAATTACTCTGAAGTCACGGAGCCCCTTGGGAAAATGAAAACGATTTCCAATCAGCTTTCGTCCCTTTGCTCTGCCCGAAAATTCGGGGAGGCAGGCGGTGCCATGAACTCCTTCCTCAAAGAGGAGAAACGGGCAAACGCTGCGCTCGCGAATGTTTCCGCTGGCTACGATTCGGTGAAGAGCCTCTATTCCCAGGTGCTCTCCGAGATTATGGCGCTTCCACCCGAAGTGAACACTAGCAAGCTTTCGGAAAGCATGGAGATGGTCCAGAGGGAGCTGGCAGTTGTCAACACTGCCTCTGACCTGGCGGTCCTCAAGGGGGTCCTGCTTGAGAACCAGAAGCATGTCCAGGAGCTGGCGAAGCCGAAGCAGAGCCTCCTCGAACAGGCGGGAATTCCCCTGGGGATAGCCGTGGCGATAACCGTCGTCCTCTATTTCCTGATGAGGAAGACGAAAAGAAGGGGGCTCTGACTAGCGCTTGCCCTGGGAAGAGAGTGAGTCCGGGGCAGTCACCTTTTTCCCGATGGAATCTATCGCCCTCATCTTCGCATCGAAGTTGTCGAAACTATCCGGCGACGACTTCGCAAACTCGTATGACCTTAATATGAACAGACTGAGCATTTTGATGAAAAACTCCGGGAGGGTCTTGGGATTGCTCCCCGGATGCTTGTTCGCGTATTCAGCGAGAAGTTTTTTGGCTTTTTCCGGGTTCTTTTTTTCATATTCTGCCAGGAGCACGAGATAGAAATCGAGCACTGGGAATCTGAGCGTCCCTTCTCCGCTCAAGTCGGAATTAAGATACTTGGAGAGCTGGGCTTCTGTCGGAGCGGCGCTCGCTGCCATGAGCTGGTTATAAGAGGTCTGCCTCAAAGTCTTTTCTTCATCGGTATATTTGTGGTCATCATCGCCCCCGCAGTACTGTTTTCTGAAGGTCTTGAATGCTTTCTTTTCGTTGAAAAGAGTTTTGGTGTAGTCATCGACAATATTGCTCGCCTTGTCCAGAAAATACGCCACGATGGTGTCAATTTGCTTCCTCGTTATTTTGCCGCTTACCAGGGAGTTGAGATTGTCCACGATTGTCTGGGCCTCTTCAAGGCTGATTCCTTTAACCACTTCAAGAAAAAGTGAGAAGACCAAATCCACTCCTGGAACTGCATCGCCAACATCCAGTTTAGATTTTTTGGACTTGGCTTCCTGCTGGGTATAGGCGCAAAAAATCTTCTCACTGGTGTCGAGGATGGGGGGAATGACCTTGGCTTCCTGGGCAGCCTGGGCAGCCTGCACCTCTTTCTGAAGTATTTGGAGCGAAGGAAAGCCAGTCATGCTGGTATTTTGGAAGAACTCCTTAAAAAAGAAGCGTTGCATTGTCCCTAGTGGCGCGAGGATTCCTGCGCGTTTTGCAAGCTCAGGTTCGGGATAAATATTTAAACAAACCTGGAACAGTATCTATCAATGGCAATAGTTCCGTTCAGGGACTTTATTCTCAGCTGGGTCGTGCCGAAGGACCGAGAGGCACTCAACAATTTTCTGGCCTTGATGGAACTCACTAAGATGCTTGTCGCCGTTGTTTTCGTGATTGCGCTCTCTTTCTCGCTTGTGCAGACCGACTTCCTCAAGATGGTCCGCTGCATGATGTTCACTGCCATAGCATTCATATTCATCTGGTTCATCTCAACTCTCCAGTACCTGATGGCCATAGAGTTCAACACCCGAAAGGGGAATGAGAAAAAATGACTGAAACCGCTCAGTTGGCGTTCCCAGTAAAATCGCTTTTCCGCACGCCAGTCTTTCCTCTTCTGGAGTACAAACCTTCCGAGCGAGCTCAGGGGCAACTTCTCCGCGATGTGCAGATACAGTTTTTCTCGCTGTGGAGCCCGGACAGGAAATCGCACACCGAGGCTCTCGGGACCATTTATGAAAAGCTGAAGCAAGCGGCTGGTGCGGCCGAAGAGAAGGGGCTTTCCGAGAGATTGAACGATGTCTTGAAAAGAATTGAAGGGTTCATGATCGACCTGAAGTCAGTCCACCTGCTTGAGAAGCTCAACGACGAAAGGGGATGGGACGGCCTTTACAAGATTGCGATGCACGAGGAAGGCGAAGAGCGGATACCTGCTGTGCACGCTCTCGGAAGGCTCGGACATACGAGGCATTTGGAGACCATTGGAACATTCCATACCGACCCCATGGTCGCCTCGGCCGCGGTCGTGGAGATTGTGAAGCTGGCCAAATTCACGACATACACGACGCTGGGAGACCCTTATTCCGGGGAAGCCTACATTCTTGCGAGAATGGTCACCGAGGCGAATACGCATTATGCGAGATGTGTCGCGCTTCTTGGACTGGCGAATCTCTCCATGAGGCGGGACTCGCTGGGGGAGGCCGCGAACTTCGAGCTGAGGTGGCTCACCACGGAAGCAATTAAGATTGAGCCTGCTGGGATGGAAGTTGCAAAAAATATAGTCGAAGCCCCAAGAGTTCTCGAGAGCCCAGATGACAAATACCAGACGAATGCCTGGGAGACTTGGAGATACAAGACCAACAATCTGCAGAGCCTTACTGACGAAACAGAGTTCCTTGCCGCTCGCCTCTGATTCAGAGCACGAACTTCCCCTTCTGGAAATCCCTGAGCAGAACTTTCGCAGCCTCGAATGTGTTCGGCTCTCCGCCCTTGAGGAGGAAACCCCTCTTTTTTGCAATCGATGAAAGGGTTTCCAGCGGGTCTTCCGAATTCTTGATTCCGTAATTCGAGATGAGCGCGTTGTTCTTGGATTCTGCGAATTTAACGATAAGCTTGGCAGCCACTCTCTCCGGGTCTTTTAGCTTCTCGACGTCAATCGCTGCCTTGAGCACGAGTTCGTCCGCAGTCTCCGTAAGGCCAACCACCCCGGGCGTGTCGAGCAAAAGTATATCGTCTTTCACCTTAATCCATTGAGGGCCGCGCGTGATTCCGGACCGGAAGCCCGTGGCCACAGTATGCTTTCCCCTGATTGCGTTGATGAGGGAGGACTTCCCGACATTCGGAATCCCGAAAATAACGAGCCTGATGAATTTGAGGCCCCTCTTTTTCTGGCGGGCTCTTATTTCGCGGAATATGCCGTCCAGACCATCACGGGTTCTCGAGGAGAAAAATATCACCTGCTCGCCCTCGAGCAAGCTTTGCTTTTTTGATGCTTCGCTTGCCAGGTCTGCCTTCGAAGCGACTAGAATCACCTTGCTCCGGAATTCCCTGTCGAGATTCCTCATCCTAGTCCCTTCGATGTCCCTAGCGTCCACTACCTCGATTGCCAAGTCGCATCTCCGGAGAAGCCGGTATACCTGGGAGAATGTCCTTTTCCTGAAATCGGGCATGCTGATATTTGGAGGAGAAGATATATAGAGCCGTTTGGTCGGTTGGAACCTGCCCCTTCTCCTTCCGGGGTATTATTTATTCTTAAAAAACAAGTGGGCCCGCGGAGGTTTTCGTTCCTTTGCAGGAAAATCGAACTCCGAATCTTCACCGATCAGAAACCCCTGCAGGGTTTCCGATACCTTCCCCCTCACGGAGGAAACTATTCGGCCCCAAAAGGGTTTTGTCAGGGTGACGTCTTACCATTGTCGGCTTTGCTTGCAAGTTTTTGCGGCTTGCCGCAAAAGCATTCGACTACAGGCCCAAACAAAGCAGGATTATTTTGCCATAAAGCTTTTTTAAATCCTTTCGCCCGAATAACCTCTCATCTGCGGGGGTGGCAGAGCCTGGTCAAATGCGCAGGGCTTAGGACCCTGTGCCTTTAGTGGCTGCGTGGGTTCTGGCTTTTTCTTTCTTGAAAAGAAAAGAAAAACCCAGGAAAAAGAAAGAATTGCCGCCCAAAAATCCCATCCCCCGCATTTTGATTGCAAAATGCCGGACCATCCGAAGCGCGGCTTCGGATATTTCGCAAGTTTCGAAACTTGCGAAACCATTTGCCGCAGCAAATAGGGCCGCATTTTTCAGCCGTGAAAATTTACACGTGCAAGGAGTTCGACTCGAAAAAAGCCATCGGTTTCGCGAAGAAATTTTTCAAAACAAAGAGAATTGTCCATCGCTCTTTTTAGTAGGCTTTCTTCCTCTCCTTGCATCGATACAGGTGAATGTTTTCCGAATCGAATTCGTAGATAATTCTTAGGCGTCCGACTCTTTCTGAAAAAAATCCGGCGAGAGGAGGACGGAGCGGTTTGCCAAGTTGCGGATTTTGGCAAATTTTCTCAAGCGAGCGCAAAACTCTTTCCTGTTCCGGCTTATCGAGAGCTCGCAAATCCGTGATAAAGTTCTCGAAATAACGGAGTCTGCGCATGGAATCATCGAAGCAGCTTCTTGATGTCAGAATCGGTCCCTACGATTTTTGGTTTTATCTTTCCGCTTCTGACGCCGCGTAGGTAGTTGCCGAGCTCCGGGTCATCGGATATGTCTTCGTATCTGTGCGGGTCATTGAGATTGGCGAGCGCTGTTCTTATCACCTCTGCCTTTGAGGTTGCGTAACCTGCCCGGATGTATCTGTTGACTTTTTTCTCCAGTTCTCCTTGGAGGCGGAAGTTTACTACTGTCATTTATATCACCAAAGTGTATATTTTGTGTGTTTATTTATATTTTTTTGTGCATTTAATGCTTTCTATAAACTGCCAGAGCGAAAAGCAGCGGGATTACCAGAAGGCTCGGGCATGGGCATGGGAGTCCGCCTGTCTCGGGGATTTCAAAAATCGTCCCTTTCTTCGGGACATAAAGCTCCTGCTCCAGATGGAATTCCTCCCCGTAGGCATCATACCAGACCACTCTCATCGCGTGGGTCCCGGGTGCAATCCCGACAGTGCCGCTGCCTCCTGAGAGCGGGGCCACCTCCCCGTCTATGTAGACGCGGATGCTCTTGGGGTCTCCAGTTTTCGAGGGAGTGAAAGTGACGTTTGTCAGGTCCCCCCCGTTAGAAAAGCTCGTTTGAATGGTGACTGCGGGATTCGGCATCACTTCGATTTGAATCCTGCTCTCGATGCTCTCGCCCTGCCCCTCAGCCTTCACTGACAGGGTTGAGGTTCCGGGCCTCAAATCAGAGAAGGTGAAGTTGAAGAGGAATTTTCCGGAAAATGCCGCATAGGCCGAGCGCTCAGCCCCTCCGTAGCTGGCCCTGAGCTTCACTCTCTTTGGGGAAGTGTTGTTCGAGAAGACTGGGATCGACAGGTTCATCGACCCGCCTTCAACAATCCTTTCCGGAAGGGAGAGCTTTCCAAAAGAGAGCGACCTGCTCGAGACAACCCCGTAGGTGAGCTTTTCCACTCCGCCGAAGTTCGAGAATACCCACGCAGTTTTCTCCCCAAGCGAATCGGGTGTGAATGAAACCTGCTGCGGGCCTGAAGAGGCCAGGAACGCGTAGACCTTGTCCTCCGCAACCACCATAATCTTGGCGCCAGCCGGGTGTTTTGAAGAGGAAAACGAGATTGTCTGGCTCTCCCCGAGCAGCAGCGAACTCTTCTCAGCCTGCGCATCAAAGGAGACCTTATGCCCCTCTTCCTGCATCTTCACGCTTATTTTTTTGTCGGAAAGATAGTTTGAGCCGACCGCCATCTGGCAGGTGTAGATGTATCCGCTGCGGAGGTCAGACGGGGCGGTGACCTTCCACACGACGATTTTCTCTTCCCCTGGCTCGAGTATCGCGAATTGCTCCGGGTCCTCGACTTCAGGCGCGCTTTCTCCGGAGCAGACGAACAGGTGGAGGTCGACGACCCGGTAATCGTTTGATGCTAATTTCGCATAGGCGACGGTTTCTTCTCCGAAGCCGATGGTCGAAGCGCCTGCTGTAAACGCATAGTTGTCGCTCGGGGAAGTTTTCTGGAAATCCTTGACCTGCACCTCGCTTATCTTCGAACCAGGGGACCCGCTCCCTGTCCAATCAAGCTTTGCCCCGGGGGCCATGTAGACTGACACGAAATTCTGCTGGGTTGCAGAAGCGGATGCAGAGGTCTGGATGTGGGTGGCATCGAGATGCCCCGCTTCAATCCAGGTCGGGTCCACGGGCACCCATTCGCCTATGTAAACTTCCGCCCATCCATGCCCGAGCCAGCCCTTGGAGCCTGTGTAGGAATAGCCGATTACATATCTTGCTGGAACCCCGGCTGCCCTCGCAAGAGCTATGAACAGCGTCGCGAACTCGGCACAGACGCCTCTCCTGTTGGACAGCACCCACCGGGCGCTCTCCTCCCTGCCAGTGAGGGACTCGTCGTATTCCACGTTCCGGTGGACCCAGATGGCAAGCCTCGCGACCTTCTCGAAATCGCTCGTGGAGTTCTCAGTGATTCTTCTTGCAAGCTCGGCAATTGCCTTGTCATCTGATTCGATGCCCTTGGAAGGGAGCAGATACTGGCTGAGTTGCGGCGGAATTGAGTAGGATGACGGGAGAGAATCGGTTATTCTCGCTTTGGTAAGGACCTCGCTCGAAACAGAATATTTGAATGGGTTCGGGGGATTATCCTCCTTTATCAGAAACAGGGTGTTGCCTTCGGAGTCCTTAACCGTCCCAGCACCATAGGTCGGCAGCTGCCAGTTTGTCTTCTGGGGCGCGGACAGATTCATCTCGACATACTCGAGCGAGCCCCCGATCGCCCTGACAGTCCCGGTCTTGGTGACTACAGACGAGACGGAGGAGGTGAGAACCGGTTCAGTTATATCGCTGGACTGGGCGTAGAGAGAAACTGCAAGGGCCAGCAGGACGAGCAACGCTGTTGTTTTTCTCACGCATTACTGTTGCTCGCAGTGGCTTATAAAATATTCAGTCAGTAGACTTGTGGTCCTTGAGCGCCTTCCCCTTTTTCGCCTTTATGGCAGCCTGGGCACAGGCGAGCCTTGCAATCGGGACCCTGTAGCGCGAGCAGCTCACGTAGTCCACGCCTTCCTTGTGGTAGAAATCTATCGACTTCGGGTCCCCCCCTGTCTCCCCGCAGACCCCAATCTTCAGCTTTGGCTTCGAGCTCCTGCCGAGCTTTATGCCCGTGCTGATAAGCCTCCCGACTCCATCGATATCGAGCTGCTGGAACGGGTTGAACTCGAGTATGCCCCTCTCAAGGTACATGTTCAAGAACTTGTTCTCAGCATCGTCCCGCGAGAAGCCCAGCGTCGTCTGGGTGAGGTCGTTGGTTCCGAAAGAGAAGAAGTCAGCGAATCGCGCGACCTTCTCCGCAGTGAGCGCTGCCCTGGGTATCTCAATCATCGTGCCTATCTTGTAGTTGAGCTTTATCTTTTCCCTCGCGAGGATTTCCTTCGCCCTGTTGTCTACAATCTCGCGAAGCAGCTTGAGCTCCCTGTAGCCTCCCACAAGCGGAATCATTATCTCAAGCTCAACGGAAACCCCCTCCCTGACGAGGTGGCACGCCGCCTCAACCAATGCGCTCACCTGCATCTGGTAAATCTCGGGATATGTGATTCCGAGCCTGCAGCCCCTGTGGCCGAGCATGGGATTGAACTCCCTGAGCGCCCTAACTTTGTTTAGGAGCCTCTCCTTCTCCGCGATGAGCTCCCTGTTCCCGCCCTTGGCATCGAACTCGGCAATCTCTGCTATGAGCTCCTCGCTCGTTGGGAGAAACTCATGAAGGGGAGGGTCCAGGAGCCTTACGTTAACTGGGTAGCCCTCCATGGCCTTCAGAATCTCAACAAAGTCCCTTCTCTGAATCGGCTGGAGCTTGGCCAGGGCTGCCTTGCGCTCCCTCTCGCCCTTTGCGAGTATCATCTCCCGCACTAGGGGGAGGCGGTCCCTGGAATTGAACATCCTCTCGGTCCTGCACAGGCCTATCCCCCTTGCCCCAAAATCCCTTGAGCTCTTTGCGTTTTCCGGCGTGTCTGCGTTGGCCCTCACGAGCATCCTGCTCTCAAGGTCTGCCCAGGAAAGCAGGGTCTTGAACTCCTTGGTGAGCTGTGGTTCGATGGTCGGGACCTGTCCGGGGATTACCTTGCCTGTGGTGCCATCGACTGTCATCAAATCGTTCTCGGAGAATGTCTTGTCGCCGATAACTAGCTTCTTGTGTTCAACATCAACTTTCGCAGCAGAGCATCCCGCGACGCAGGGAATCCCCATGCCTCTGGCGACCACTGCCGCGTGGCTGGTCATGCCCCCTCTCGAAGTCAGTATTCCCTTGGAGGCAGCCATTCCGTGGATGTCCTCCGGGGCGGTCTCAACGCTGACTAGGAGTATGTCCTCTTTTGCTCCCCGCTCGGCTGCATCGTCCGCAGTGAAGACGATTTTTCCGCATGCTGCTCCTGGGGATGCCGGAAGCCCTGTTGCTATCTCCTTATGGTCGACTTTCGGGTCGAGCTGGTTGTGGAGGAGTGCATCGATATGGTCCGGGTTCACCTTCAGAAGGGCCTCCCGTTTAGTTATGAGCCCCTCGTGCGCCATATCGACCGCTGTCTTAACCGCTGCTGCCGCGGTCCTCTTCCCGTTCCTGGTCTGGAGCATCCAGAGCTTCCCGTGCTGTATCGTGAATTCCATGTCCTGCATGTCGCAGTAGTGCTTCTCAAGCTGCTTGGAGATTTTCTCTATCTGCGCGTAAATCTTCGGCATAGATTTCTTGAGCTCGCCTATGCGCACAGGAGTCCTTATCCCTGCAACAACGTCCTCGCCCTGCGCATTCACCAGGTATTCCCCATAGAGTCTGTTCTCCCCGGTCGACGGGTCCCTCGAGAAAACGACCCCTGTCCCGCAGTCAGAGCCCATGTTCCCAAACACCATTGCCTGGATGTTCACGGCAGTTCCCAGGTGGTCGGGTATCTTGTGGAGCTTCCTGTAGATTGCGGCGCGCTTGTTGTTCCATGAGTTGAAAACTGCGACAATTGCTGCCCTGAGCTGCCCCCAGGGCTCCTGGGGGAAGTCCTCACCGGTCTCCTTCCTAACCATCTCCTTGTACCTGGAGATAAGCTTCCTGAGCGCTGCAGGCCTGAGCTGGTAATCGTATTCGGCACCGGATTCCCTCTTGAGTTCCTCGAGCGCCTTCTCGAAAACCGCGTGCTCCACCCCGAGCACGACATCCCCGAACGTTTGGATGAAGCGCCTGTAGGAATCGAGGGCAAAGCGCTCGTCCTTGGTGAGCTTTGCAAGCCCCTCGACACTGTTGTCGTTCAGCCCGAGGTTGAGCACGGTGTCCATCATTCCTGGCATCGAAACCGGGGAGCCTGAGCGGACGGAGAGAAGCAGCGGGTTCTTGTCATCTCCGAACTTCTTGTTTGCCGCGAGCTCTATCCTGTGCATCGACCTTTTGACATCGTCCATGAGCCCCGAAGGGATGCGCTGGTTTCCCAGATACTCGATGCACACTTTCGTCGTTATCGTAAACCCGGGCGGGATGGGCAGCCCCATGCGAGTCATCTCGCCAAGGTTCGCGCCCTTGCCGCCAAGAAGGTCCTTCATCTCAGCAGAACCTTCCCTAAAAAGATAGACTTTTTTCATACACACAACATCCTTAGAACCGCCGGAGGGCGCAGCCCGCCTTTGGTTCAGCCGATTTAGAGGCCTTCTTGCATTCGCTCGCGAATTTTTGCAGATTTTATAAGCGACTCACTTCTTGACGCGGATGTCTTTCCTTTTAGGCCTCAGGAACTTGTAGCCGCACTTCCTGCAGCGCTCAACGCTGCTCCTGTTCCTGGACTTGCACTTCTTGCAAATTATCGTCTTGCTTATGTAAGCATCCGCAATTGGAAATTTCCCCACACAATCACCCTATCTCGACAGAAGGAAGTATAGTAACGAAAGTGAGATTTAAAACGTTAACGGCGAACTGAAAATGACACTCCAAAAGAACAAGCCCTGCGACCCGCTCGAATCCCTCTGGACTTCGGGCGCACATTTCGAGTCGGGCGGGCGCCGCTTTGTTTTTGGTTTTGGTGAATTATCCGTATCTCCCGAATGAGACTTCTTTGTCGTTGTTATTCTCGTTCTCTTCGGCCTGGAGATTGTTGCAGTCGACCTTAGCAACGAGACTGTTGTTGTTCTCCACCAAAGGAAGGTTGAGCGACTGCGTGAACTCGAAGGACTCGGTGGGCTTTATCGTCACGTTGTAGGATATGTGGGAGAGGAGATTCCTGCCAGCGCGGTCCCAGAAGCAAGTCACGAGCGGGGATTTGGAGGTAGAATAGGGGATGCTCCCGATGTTCTTTATTCTCATCCCGAATGTTAATTTCGGGCTCGATATGGATTTAATCCAAAGCCCGTCGACAACCAGGTCCGGGAGCTCCACACGGGTTATGGTAAGATTGAGCCTTCCTGTGGCATTGGCATGGTCCTCGGCGGAACAGTTCGCCTCGAGCAGGTATGTGCCCATGGGCAGCTGAACGATGAATTCGTCGGCGTAATATTCGCCCCTGATTCCCTTGTATTCGAGAGGACGGCAGAGCGTATTTCTTCCGGCTATACAGTAGGAGCAGTTGGCGCCGAGAACATCCTCGGTTTCGTTTGTATAATCTACGTAGACCTTGAGCGAACCCATGAAAACTGCCGGATTCGGGCTCGCTTCGATGGAAATAGTCGTGTTGACCCTGTCGTTGATGCAGTATTTAAACAGGTCCTCGGCATTTCCTTTCCGGCAGAGGAACCTGCCCATCCCAACTTCGGTCTTCTGGCCGGCGATATCGAACGTAACTGAGGCAGACCCCACATTCCTCGCTGAAACCGAAACCACCTTGGCAATCTTGCCCCCATGCATCACATAGAACTCCCCTGGCATCGCCCTCCCGCCCTGTATCTCGCCCTCTTGGCCATAGAATGAAAGCGTAAGCTCGTGGTGGCCATTTTCTTTCTGGATGAAGCCGGAGAGCTTTATGGCATAATATGGCTCCTCCTGCGCAGACGGGAGCGGGCTTTCTATGGCTGTGATGAACTGGCTGGCTGCGACAAGGGTGTCTTCCATTCGGTAGCCTGAGATGTGGATGTTTTTGGAGATAGGCCTAACCAAGGCCTTTCCTTCAGCAAGGGCGGAGCACTCTGAACACGTTCTGTCGTTGAAGCTGTTTGCAGTGGGCCCGCCTATGGAGATGAGCGGATAACCTGTGGGCACGTTATCCTCGGACACGACAATCTGCTCCGGGTTCCCCTTCGAAGGGGCGCAGCCGACTGTCTCTTCGTTGGCTCTCACGCACATGGCGCTCAGCGAGGCTAGCTTTTGCGCGAGGTATGCGCCTGCAAGCGCCTCCTCGGTGGTGGCCCGCGACCCTATGACGACTCTCACAGCAGGGCGGCCAGTCAAGTCAATAAGTTTCATCTCCCCGTAATGGGTGCTGGCGCCGCAGCCCCCGAGACTGTAGTTTATTGAATTGACGAAGTCCTTCGCCGCTTTCATAGCATCCCTCCCGCGTCCGACGACAGCTACGATATTCCCCATCTCGGATACAAAGAAGGGTGGGAAGTCTGGCGCCAGGCCGACTGCCTCCCTCAAGGCTGCGTTGGTCTCAGGGTCCCCGACTGCTATGAGCGGTCCCTCGGGCCTGGGCGAATCGAGAACTAGCAGTTGCGGGATTGACTTCAAGGGCTCAACCCTGAGGCCATCCTTCGGTATCAGCACGTTGCAGTCGAACTCCCTTGAGGCAAGGGAGTCTGCGATTCTGGAAGCTGCGAGAACCTCTTCTGCAGGTGCTCTCTTGCCCACTAGCACAAGGCTCTCGACGCCTCCGCTCGAGTTTACGAGCGTGATTCCATAGGCCGAGAGCGATGGGAACGACCCTCGCGCGTCTATAAGTCCTGTGCTGACTGATGTGAGGTTGGACTCGGCCATGTAGTCGAATATCGTCTCGTTCTCGGAAGATTCGCTTATGAGGTGGAAGACTGCTGAGAAGCTCACATTCAGGGTGAGACTAGCTTGGGCGAGCCTGCTCCCTTCTCGCGTGAGATAGCCCCTCTTGTTTGCGAGTACTATGCCCCCGCCCAGGGGAACGTGGTTGAAGATTGCTTTTCCGTCTGGGCCCGTAGTTTTGGCCTCCAAGAGGTTGCCGAGCATGCCTTCGCTTGCAACAACCGTTGAGTAGAGCTCAACCTGGGCCCCCTCGAGGGGAACCTGGGATTCGTTGGCGCCCCTGGTGCCGTTTACCAGGTATACCATAACTGACCCGCTTGTCTCATTCACCCATCCGGCGTCTTCGCCGGCCAGTTCGACACCGAACGCAAGGTCGAGCGCCGTTCTCTCGGTACGCTCGGACTCGTAGTTCGGCATCGTCATGACTGTCACTGCGTTCCCCTGGCCGGAAATGCGTTCATAGGCCAAACCGCTTAGAAACCCTTCAAAAGCCCTCCTGCAGACGAGTTTTCCTGATTTGGAAAAAAGGTCTGCAAGCCCGTAGGGCCCGTTTATGCACCTGAGGTCGCCGGCTCCGCCGATTCCTGAGAGATTTGCGACCAGCGCAGCATCGCCAGTTAGAAAGATGTATGTTGCCTCCTGCTTCTCCAGGGCAGCGGCCCAGGCCTTGCCGAGCCCGTTGGAGAGTCTCAACTTTCCGGATAAATCGCCCTGGCGCAGCAAGGCCGGCTCCTGATTTCTATCGAATGACAATAATGAAAGCGCGCGAGATGGGCCATAGCTGTTCTCGAGAAGGTCTGTGCACCTCGCTCCAGAGAGGACCATGGCGCCGGAAGAGGCGCCGACATCCCCGGAAACAATTCTTGGGGAGCTTGGGCCCTCGCTCTCCAGGTAGTATTTGAGGAAAATTTTTCCGGAGAAGGAGCTGCCTCGCGCGAGAGTGTTCCCGGCATCATAGCAGGGGATTTCGTCGAGCCATATCTCCTTGTCCGGCCCTACCAGTATATCCTGAATCAGGACATAACGGAGGTTCTTCGATGAAAGAGACGCACCGCCGCAGGCAGCCTCGGTAACCACAATTCGTTCACCCGTTGATTTCACTTTCACCCTAAGGAGACTGCTCTCGAAAAGCTGGCCCCTGCAGGAAAAATCAGAGGGGAACCTGCAGAATGAATTGAACGGTTGGCCTGTGAGCGCCAGAATCCCGAGCCCTCCTTCACGTTTCCAGATGCAGATGGGATTTTTCTTTTCAAGGTCTGATTTTTGGTAGGCGGCAACGACCTCCTTTCCCCCTACGAAGAGGTTCTCGGACTCGAGCCCGCCAAGCCGGTCCCCGTACCTGTCAACCAATCCCTGGGGAGAAGTGCTGGTCATTATGAATGCTGACCACGCCTGTTCCCCTCCCTTGTAATCAGAAACGGCTAGGTATGCCCCCTGGAGGTCCTGGCCTACCCCGGAGAGCCCGTAAAGGGAGAGGACCTTCTCAGCCCCTTCCCCGCTGAGCTCTGCATAGGCGACTCCGGTGAGTCCTTCGCTGGGGGTCAGGGAGAACAGTTCGCCCTCATATCCCTTTTTCGAGAAAAATTCCGAAACCACGAAATAGGCGAGAATGGCAAGGAGAAGTGCCCCAAGAACTCCGGCTGCCAATATCCGCTTGTCGATATCCAAGGTCGCACCGGATTAATGTCGGCGCCAGGAGTTAAATATATTTCCCCTCAACAATTTAGCGCGTGCCTCCGTAGCTCAGTGGTAGAGCGCTCGCCTTGTAAGCGAGAGCGCGAGGGTTCAACCGAAATCCCTTTTCTTTCTTGAAAGAAAAGGTCTCTCGACACCCCAAAAGAAAAAACGGTGCCGAAACTCTGAAAATCCCTCCGGAGGCTCTTCATTCAGCCCATCCTGGCTTTGGCTTTTCCGAAATCGCCCCGCTGGTTGTATGAAGAAAGAATTGCCTTTTGGTCTTGCGGGGGCACGATACTGTAGACGAACCAGTCGTGGCCCTGAATCGGCTTTTTGCAGGAAAGGCCCATCTCGTCCCTTCCGCTTGGCAGTTGGTCCTTTGGCATGTCTGACAAAACATTTCCCTTCTTGGCAACTCTTCCGAAAACCTCGTTGGCAACCCCGCCCTGCACCCAAACCAGGTACTCCACTCCTTTGTGCTTAACTATATCCAGCGTTCTCCCAGAGCTGGTTTTAGCTTCCACTGTTACTTCCTTAACAGGCACCGACTCACCCCTTATCAATTGTGCCGCTAGACGTTATTAATTTTTTTAAGCTGCCCGGGCTCTTGTTTTTAATTTTATTTCCCCAAAAGCAGCACATGAAATTCTTCCTCATCAGGCACGCGGAGACGACTGCGAACACGAAAGCCGTAATCCTCGGGAGAAAGGATGGCGGCGAGCTCTCCCCCAGGGGCAGGAGGCAGGCAGCGGCTCTTGCGAAGAGGCTTGCCAAAGAGGAAATCTCCGAGATCTACTGCAGCTCCGCCAACAGGGCGAGGCAGACTGCCGAGGAGATATTGAGGGGAAGGAGCTGCGGGATTCACTACTGCGACGAGCTTCTGGAAATCGACATGGGCGAGCTCGAGGGCTTGACGCACGAGGAGGCGGAGGCCAGGTGTCCCGATATATTCGGGGAGATTTCAGCAAACCCAGATAAGAGGATTCCTGGGGGCGAGAGCATCCGCGATGTGCGGAGGAGAGTCGTGCCGCTCATTGAGGGATTGGCAAAAAAAGAAGGGAACCCGACGATTCTTGTTGTCGGCCACAGCATCGTTAACAGGGTTATTCTAAACTCGATTCTCGGGATTCCGCTCGGGAGCAAGTCCCTGAAGCAGAAGAACGCGGCCATCTCGATGCTCGATGTGAAGCCCGGATTTGCACAGCTTTATACGCTGGACAATTCACTGCACGCCGTAAAATAAGACAACTACCCCACCACGAATCCCCATTCCCTTTTTCTCGCCCAGCGGTAGAATATGTAGAGCACGATTACGACCCCGACCAGGAGCCCGTACTTCTTGTACTCG
>JBFYLO010000066.1:0-6265 GCA_041305385.1 Microcaldota archaeon
AACAAAACGGTTTCCATTGCCTCGATAGCGATAAGGCAATTGGAGGAGATGGACAAACAGGAAAAGAAAGAACTCGAACGCAGCAAGACCTAGTGTCTTTTTAATTTTTAGATGAGTAAACAACTGGGGAGAGGAATGCCTGTTTCCCAAACGAAGTCGCAACATTATCGCGGAAGGACTACCCGAATTCCTAGAACTCTCGAAAGATTAGATGATTCTTTTAGGGCTGCGCACCACCATAAGCCGGCTGAAAGGCCTCGGAGAACGATTGAGAGTGGAGGCGGCTTCCCTGATTTTGATTGTTTTTTAGGCACGAGAGGGGCAACGCGCCAGCATCACTCAATTCCAATGAGGGATAGGCACAGGTGGGAGACTGACGGGGAGACTTATTTCAGGGTGGCGAGATATGAACCGCAAATGCCGCCATCGAGACAACCGACAATGAATGAGATAATGAGGGGCAACCCAAAACATGAAAAAAACGAAGGAGAGCGCTATGAGATGATGTGCGCAGCGGGCCGAAGGAGGGACAGCAGAGTTGATTGGGCGTCGATTCGCGAAGGGATTACGATTGTAGCTCTCTGCTTAGTAGGCCTCACGGGTTGGTATTTTGTGATAAAACCGGATACGTTTGAGTTGTATCTTAATAGATGTTATACTCAGCAGGCCCAACCTCTTGACAGCGCCCAGATTGCCGAAAATGCAAGGCTTGCGGAACAAAGACGCGCGGAAAACGAAAAGAGAAGTGCGGAAAACTGGCGCCTTTACGAAGAAAGGCAAGAAGCACAGAAGCAAAAGGAAACTGAGCGGAAACAGAAGGAAACTGAGCGCTTTCAAGCAGCACAACGCGCTGAGGCCGAGGAGATAAAGGCTAAGAGCCCAAAGAACTTCAGGGTGATGAGTGTATCCGAGATCGTAGCCCAGTACGGTGATCGGGAGATGCATTACTTTAGAGACGTCAATGGGTTAACTCTTGGTTTTTCTCGAGAGGTTGAAGGCAAAGAAGTAGACAGGTGGCGACGCTTAGTAGAACGCAGCGGAAATGTGCCCGGGTTCGCTAGAATTTCCGCAATTTGGAGTTCAACGGATTCGGTTAAGGTGGTGAACGCAGAGGAACTCGGGAGAGAATATCACCATATGGATTGGGGGAAGGTTTTCAGAAACGTGGATAAGGCTCTGGTTATTGACCCGCGCGGGTTTCTCGAAAAACTGTTTGACTAACGAGAAGGAGTGAAAAAATAAACGGGGCGCCGGCTTCTACTCCATGAAGATTCTCGGGTCAGGCGGGTCCGGAGGCTCCCCTTTCCTGGTCCTGATGTCCTTGACAATCTTGTTCTGGAGCTCCTTCGGAAGCGGCTCGTAGCCTGCATACTCCAGGTACCAGATGGCCCTGCCCTGGGAAGCGCTCCTGATGTCATTGGCAAACCCGAACATCTCAGCCACAGGCACTTTCGAGTTTATCGAGACAGCCTCTTCCTCCTGCTCTATCGTCTCGACGATGCCTCTCCTTCCCTGAATCTGGTTGATGACTTCGCTCATGTATTGCTGCGGCACCTGCACGAAGAGCTTCTGCTTGGGCTCGAGAAGAGCCACGCCTGCGATGAGCATGCCCGCGTAAATGGGCCTCCTCATGGCAGGGATAATCTGCGCAGGCCCCCTGTGGACCGGGTCCTCGTGGATTGTTGCGTCGTTTATCGTCACCTTTATCCCGACAACGCGCTCCTTTGCAAGCGGCCCGCTTTTCACGGCCTCCTCGAATCCCTCGACGAGCAGTTCCATAATCTCGTTCATGTACTGGACTCCCTTGGTCGAGTCAATCAGCAGGCAGTAGTTCGAGATGTATTTTACGTTCTTCGCTTCCTCGCGGGCCATCCCGCCCTTTACGAAGATTTCTACGTATTGCTTGCCCTTGGGCTTGCCATCCTCAATCTCGCCTTCGCGCATGGACTTAAGCACTCCTTCCTCAAGCGGAGCGATTTCGACTTTCAGCTTCGTGTGCTTGTTCGGGGACTTTCCCTCAACAACGCCCGACTCCCTGGTGATCGTTTCCCTGTAGACGACGATTGGCTTTGAGGTTTCAATCTCGATTTTCTTGTCCCTCTTGATCTTAGCCTCAACTATCTCAAGGTGAAGCTCCCCCATCCCGGAAATCAGGTGCTCACCCGTTTCCGGAGAAAGCTCTATCTTGATTGTCGGGTCTTCCTTTGCGACCTCTCTCAGGACTTCTATGAGCTTCACAAGGTCTTTGGTGTTCTTCGCCTCAACCGACTTGGTGACGACGGGCTCGGAGTAGTGCTTTATCTGCTCGAAAGGCTCCATCTTGGTCTCGCTCGCGGTCTCCCCGACGTAGAGGTCGTGCAAGCCGACCATGGCAACGATGTTTCCAGCGGGAACTTCGTCAACCATGACCCTGTCAGGGCCCATGTAGATGCTGACCTGCTGCACGCCCTCGTATTTCTGGCGCGAGGCAATCCACATCTCAGTGCCCTTCTTGACTGTTCCGGAGAATACCCTGCCTACGGCGACTTCCCCTGCGTGCGGGTCCACGGCAATGCCGAATACCACGACGCAGACCTTGCCGTTCCTGTCGGCATTAATCATCGACTTGCCCTCGTCGCTGTTCTGGTCGCCTTTCCAGATGACCGGAATACGGTATCTCTGCGCAACACTCGGGTCGGGCAAGTGGGTAATCGCCATCTCGAGAATGATGTCGTCAATGGGCGCCTTCTCCACAAGAAGCTTGTGGTCGTTCCTGGCGCAGCAGTCGTAGAGGTCCTTGAATGTAACCCCAGTCTTCTTCATGTGGGGCATGTTGATTGCCCACTTGTTGAACGCGCTCCCGAATGCGACGTTCCCCTTCTCCGGGGAGATGAGCCAGGCTTCCTTGTACTCGGCCGTGGCGTATTGCTGAATGAGCTTGTTGATTCCGGCGATAATCTTGATGAGCTTCGCCTGCATCTGCTCCGGGGTTAGCTTGAGCTCGTTTATGAGCCTGTCGATTTTGTTTATGAACACGCAGGGGCGGGCCTTCTCCTTGAGCGACTGCCTCAGGACTGTTTCGGTCTGGGGCATGACGCCCTCGACCGCATCAACAACGAGGACAACTCCGTCGACTGCCCTCATCGCCCTAGTGACGTGGCCTCCGAAGTCAACGTGCCCTGGGGTGTCTATTAGGTTGATGAGGTAGTCCTGGCCGTGGTATTGGAAGCCGAGGGAGATGTAGGCTGCCTTAATCGTAATCCCGCGGGTCTGCTCAATCTCGTCGAAGTCCATGACCCTCTGCTGCCCGGCGAGCTCCTTGCTCATAAGCCCGGCGCGGGCCACGAGAGAATCTGTAAGCGTAGTTTTGCCGTGGTCCACGTGGGCCACGATGGCCATGTTCCTCACGAACTTCTGCGTGTACATGAGCTTCTGAATTTCCTGGACAACGAATTCCTTCCTGACCATAAACACACCTCAAAAATGGGACAAATGAAAAGCGCCCGCCTATCTCGCGCTCCTTGCCATCCTCTCGGTCTGGTCCCTCTTCTTTATCGCATAGCTTGCGACATTGTTGGTAGCTGCGAGGTTTATCTCCTCAGCGAGAGCGCCGGCGAGACCCTTCTTCTTGTTGAAAGCACCGATGATTGCTGCGAGAGCGATGTTCCTCAGGGCCATGTCGAGCCGCCTCTCGGCGCTGACATCGACTGCGACCTGGTAGGAAACCCCCCCGTACTGGACCCGGGTCGTGTCCTCGCGGGGCGCGGTGTTTTCGAGAGCCTCAATAAGGACCTGAATCGGGTTCCTCTTGGTCTTCATCGCTATGTCATCGAAGGCGTCCTCTACTATCTTGACTGCCTTGAATTTCTTGCCCTGCATCTTCCCGTGGGTCCGGATGACCTTGCCCCCGGTCTTCTCTCCGGTCCCCCCCCTCATGAGCTTGTTTATCAAGCGCTCAACGATGTTCAGGTTCTTCTTCCCGAACTGCTTGGCAGCGTGCCTGCCGAACGAGTGCGGGACCCGGACCGGGGCGAGGCTGATGTAATCAGCAAGGCTCGCATCATTGCATTTGACTTCTGAAAAGTCATACTTGTCGAATAGTTTAACAGTCATGAAACCTACCTCTTCGGCTTCTCCTTCTTGCCTTTCCTTATCATCTGGAGATCCACTCCGTTCACTGCCACGACCTTGTGCCTGACTCCGGGGATTGAGCCCATCTGCCCGCGCTGCGAGCCTCCGAGCCCCTCCACTGTGACCTCATCGTGCTCATCAATCTGGTTGATGGCTCCGTCCCTTGGGGCGAAGGCCGTAATTATCTTCCCGTTCTTTATGAGCTGGACTTTCACGCATTTTATCAGGCCCGAGTGCGGCTGCTTCTGCTCAAGCGCCTTCTTCTCGAGCACCACTCCGGTCGCCTGGGGCGCCCCCTCTAGCGGGTCGTATTTGTCCTTGAGCTTGAGCTTCTTCCTCTTCCATGGCTTCTTCAGCCACCGCTGCTTCTTCCTCTTCCTCAAGAGGTCTCTTCCGCTGAATTCTCCTCTTCCCATAATCATCCCTCTGTCAATAGCTTGATGTCGGCCCCGAAATGCCTTTCGACGAGCATCCGGGCCGTCTTTATGCGCTCGCCGTTTCTTCCTATGGCGTTGCCGCGGTCCTTTGCATCAACCTTCACGATGGCAATCGGCTTCTCGCCCGCCTGCCGCACGTCCACCTTCACCTTGATTGAGGAGAAGATGTTCGCCACGAAAGCTGAGAGCTCCGAGGCCTTCTCGACCACCGTCACTTGCCTGCCGAATGCAGACCTGACGCGGTTGATGGAAGCGCCGTTCTTCCCTATGGCGCGGCCGATCTCGCCCTCCTTCACAACGAAAACGACGCCGCTTTCTGTTATCACGCAGTCGGTAGCCACAGCACCAGTGAGCTGCTCGAACAGCGAGATGCTTTTTATGTCGTCATTCGTGAGCTTCAACAAATTACCCCTTGGCAGCCTCGAGTATGTTTGAGTTGCCGGGCTCCATGATTGAAAGCGAACTGATTGGGAAGGGCTTTCCGCAGAGCGAGCCAAGTTCCACTGAAGTTCCCTTGAACACTAGGAACGGGATTCCCGAGAGCTTTGAATTCTTCTCGATGATATCCCTTGTGCCCTTGGGGCAGTTTCTCGCAACTATCAGCATCTTGGGCTTGCCGGCAGAGGCGCCCTTTACCGCTCCCCGGGAGCCGAATCTTACGTCCCCGGTGTCAACGGCCATTCTGATTGCCTTGCTCATGTCCATCTCAACACCTGTTCTTCAGCCATTAGTGCTTTTTCATGACGAGCCTGACCATCCCGGTCCCGACCGGAATCGTCTGCCCGATGATTATGTTTTCAGTGACCCCGACAAGCTTGTCCTCGTCTGCCTTTATCGCCGCTGCGATGAGGTGTTTTATGGTCTCCTCGAAAGCAGCCCTGGCGAGGATGCCTGCCTTCTGGCCCGAGAGGCCGTGCCTTCCGACTGACTTTATTGACCCGTCCATAGTCATTGCATCGGCGAGAAGCATAATGTGGCGGATGTCCACCCTGAGGTTCTGGGAATCCATGACCTCCTGAATCTCGCGCACAATCGCGTTCCTTGCTGCCTCGATTCCGAAGACCTTCTCAATCTCCTTGACGTCGTTCGTGTATGTGCGCTTGGTGTCGACGCCCTTTTGCACCAGGACATCGGACATGTTGGTGCCACCGGTCCTTATGAACCTGCCTTCCTTGCCGTTCAAGACGACTGCCCGCTTTATGTCCTTCACACCCATTACGTGAAGCTCGCGGAGGCGGTTGGTCATCCTCCTTACAGAACGCAACGCTATCTTGAATTTTATTGTGACCTTGTTGTGGTCTGTTTCCACTGCGCCGGTTGTGGCGGTTTTTATCTTCTTGACCACTTCCCCTACTGTTAAGCCCTTCTCTTTAATAATGCTTTCGTCAATCTCGATGGTGATGCTCTTGCTGTTGAAGTCCTCCCGTATCCTGGAGATTTTCTTGAGGTCCACTTCCTCCAGCGCCTCTGCCAGGTCGTGGGCCTTCTTCTCGCTGTTCGAGTATTCGGAAGTGAGGTAGATGTCCATCATCGGCTTCTTGGGGGTTCTCCTCGCGTCAACAAGCTCGATGAGCCTAGGAAGGCCCAGGGGGACCTGCTCTGCGACTCCGGCATAGTGGAAAGTCCTCATTGTCATCTGGGTGCCGGGCTCGCCGATGGACTGGGCAGCGACAATCCCGACTGCCTCTCCGGAGTCAACAAGGTTCTTGGTCTTCTTC
>JBFYLO010000067.1:0-30532 GCA_041305385.1 Microcaldota archaeon
ACCTCATTCAACATCTGCCTTCTGGTTCAAATACCACCTTAAGAGGTATTGGCTTGCCACCATGAAAAAGAAAGTGAGCCCGAGCACCCCGCTCACAGTGAGTTTCGCCAGCCCGAACTCCTCCACCAGCATGAGAACCGCCATGAGCACATATGTGGACCACCAAGAATAGGTCATCGAAACCCTTCCGATCTTTTTTGTCCTCTCATCCGTAATCGGTTCTCCTCGTTTTCTACGGAAGATAATGATGTCCACGAACAGCATTGCCACTGCCATTGAGACGAGATAAGTGACGACTTTGGTGTCAAGTCTCCCGCTCAAGGACCCAATCCCAGCGGCGAGCATCAGAAATCCGGCAAAAGCGAGTATCCTCATCGCCTTTTTGTTTCGGCCGTTTTGTTCCATATTTCTCACCTTTTGTTATCTTTTTCAAACTTTATGTTAGAAATATATAACAAGTAGTATTTAAGTCTTTCGGCTGCGCAATTACTCCGCGATGGATGACGACACCGTCCCAGTGGGAAGCTGAAAGGCGATGACCCTGCGGAGTAGCTTCTGACATCGCTTTATGGTATTTATGACTAAAGAATCAATTGCAACTAGCTGGTGGCCCGAATTACGATGCAAACCGGTACCCGTTAATTATTTATTCTGTTTAGCCAATACGTCAGTATGGCATATGGCGGGTCTACAAGTACTCTGTGGCCATGGGCGGCATCCGTCCTTCTATTCTTGGGCGGCATCTTCTTCTTTCTGGAAGGTCTTGGCAAATACAAACTAAAAAAGGTCATTGATTATCTGCCTGCATCTAAAGCAATAGCTGTTTCTCCTGGAATTACAAAAATCCAAGGAAAGGCAAAACCGTTCGAAGAGACGCTGGTTTCGCCATACCAAAAAAAGAAATGCATCTATTATCACACGAGACTGTTAAAATGGAAGGGAAATCCACCCGAAATAGCAAAACTTGTTGAAAGCAAAAATCCCATAGTACTGGAGGATGAGACTGGTTCGGTTCTCTTCCAACCGACGCTGAGGTCAGAAAGCTACACTTCTCAGATATTTGTCGAACGTGATTTTTACGAGGAGAGATCGGTTAATAAAGAATTAAGATATTTCTCATTAACTGGAGAGAACAAGACTGACACCAAACTAAACAAGTTCATAAAGGAATATGCCCCGGAGATGTCTGATTATGATGGCAGTCTGGGTTTAACTGAAACGATAATAGAAGAAGGGCAGAGCATATTCGCAATAGGAACTGCCCGGATTTATGACCAAAAAGAAAAAATACCAAGAATGATCGTGGTTGACGATAAAAACAACACGTTCTGTTTTTCTACACTCTCTGGAGAAGAAACCTTCCTATCCACTGCAGGCATCACCGTTAGAAGAGTCTTCGGAGGGCCGATTCTTACGGCAATCGGGTATTATGTCGCGTTGGTTCTGGTATTAGGTACTGATTCCCCCCTCACAATCTTGCTTTTGGGCCTTCTCGCACCGTTGGCGATGTATTCTATTCTTATCTGGATTTGGTCTATTTCGGTTTACAACGCACTGTATATACTAAAAACTCAAAGCGAAAGAGCGAAGGCGAATATTGATGCTCTTCTTGTAAAACGGAGGCAACTCGTACCTAATCTTGTAACGGTTGTTAAATCTTATGCAAAATATGAGAAAGGGCTCCAGGAAAGCATCACTTTGCTTAGGGCGGCGCAGGTCGGGGAGTCAGAGAAAACCCTCTTCGAGGTTGCTGAAAAATACCCGAACCTGAAGGCGAACGAGAACTTCATGATGCTCCAGAAGGAGCTTGTCCTGCTCGAGAACCAGATTGCTGGCTCAAGGGAATATCTGAACGATGCGGTTATGCTCTACAACCGACAAATTGCATCATTCCCTTACTTGCTAGTTGCCAAAATAATGAACCTTAGATCGATAGCATATTATTCCTCTGTTGAAGAGTAGCTTCTGACATCGCATTATTCTCACGTCGAAGAAAATCAGTATTACGACGAGTTAGTGACATCGCACTGATGGCCCTGCGGAGTAAGGGTTTGGATAGAAAATCAGCTGCCAGATTATCAATAACCCACTCGAGCTCCTGTCCTAGTTTCCCCCCGACCTCATGCGCACATAGGAATTGCAGTTCTCAAGCTCCTGTGCGTTCTTTAAGTTGACGCAAACCGATGGATTCGGATTCGCCTTGACTGTCTCGTGTATACACTTGTCCCTCTGAGATTGAGTTGTCAGTTCGGAGCATACGCTCGCATCCTTCTTCGCCTTCGCAACATCCTCCATGCAGCCGTAGTAAACCTCTTGGTTGACGGCTCCGCCGCCTATCCGCTTACAGATTTCAGTATCTTTTTTTTGCACAGCGATGAACGAATAACATTCGTCCCTATCCTCAATGTCTGAGATTTCCGCGCAGACTGTCGCCTCGCCTCTGAGTTTGGCAATTGAGTAGTAGCACTTGTCCCTAGCTGCCTTATCCTCTATTTCCGCACATAACTCCGGATTTTTGGTGCCCTGGGCGACTTCCAAATAGCACCTCTTAACCGCCTCGGCACTTTCCAACAAATCGCATATGGTCGCATCACCTGAAAGCGTTGCGACCGTTTTTAGGCAAGTCTCCTGCTGAGACTCCTCCAGCTCAAGGCACATGCTCGCGTCCTTTTTCTTCACTGCTATTGAATACAGGCAGTTGTTCTTGTCTATGTACCCCACCACTTCATCACAAACCGACGGATCGGTTGTTTCATTAACTGAGGAACTTATGCACTGAGACCTGAAGCTCTGGCTATTCATGTTCTTGCAGATTGTGGGGTCTCCAAGCGCGTTTGCAATGTAGTTGTAGCACTGGTCCTTCGTTTCGCCATAATCTATTTTCGCGCACGTGGCAGCATCCTTAGTCTTACTGGCGACCTGCAGGTAGCAGCTGTCCGCCCGGTGCCCCGTGTTATCCTCTTTAATGTTTGCGCAGAGCGAGGGGTCACCCTTCTCGACAGCGTTGTCAATCACGTCGTCGGACTTCAGAATGTCACCAACGCAGCCAGACAGTAGAAGGAAAGCAATAAACATTGGCAGAGCAATGCCGAAAAACTTCACTCTTTCACCCCCTATACGTTAACAATATTAAGGGTTTTAAGGTTTGCTTTCGTTACTCCAATTGTAATCTCACAATATTCCGCAGCTTCCGACATCGCATTATTCTTACGTCGAAGAAAATAGACTTTACGACGAGTTAGTGACATCGGTCATATGTCACCAATATCTGTAAATTTACAATTCGACATCTGTCCATTTCCAAATATCGCAAGTAGGGTCTCTGAACTAAAGTACATTATCAGCAGTATTAATCCGCTTATAAAAAATGGAATTGCCAATAGATGCCAATTTGACTTGTCCCCACGTGATTGTCTTTTTTTGAAGTAAAGATATGTTGAAATCGACAAAGCAAACATTACAAAAGAAAGAATCGCATAATAGCTTTTTATTCCCGCACATATGTACTCCAATTGTTCTCTCAGATGCCCATGCTGGCGGTTTTGTTGTAGATACGGGAAGAATAATGGGAAAATGAAGGGTATAGCAAGAATGAAGAGAATTATAAGAGCAGCAATTATCTTAATGAGAACATTCTTTATTCTGCTATTCTCCATGTTTTAACTATCCGTCCTTCGCTATTTAAGGCTTACCTTCAGTTATTCCAATCGCTCATCGTATGATTGGGGTAGCTTCTGACATCGCATATTTACCCTGCGGAGTAACGGTTTTTAAAGCCTGGGCCCATAATCATAGTGGAGACATAGGTGGTTCTACGGGGTTGTTTGACAATCGTTGGAATCTATCTAGGAGTTTTTTATGCATACTGGTTTTATTTTACTCTCTACTCTTGGCTGGCTGTACTGAGGACGATGTTTTCAATGCGTTTGCGGATAGCAGCGATGAAGGCTCGGTGGGGGTGCTGGAATACGAAAGCGCAGCGCTTTCTGGCAACCCGGACAACTGCCTGAAGCTGGGCGATTCACTTGCCAAGAGCAACTGCCTCAAGCGAATGGCTGAAATTGAGAAGAATGCCTCGATTTGCGAGCTTGTGGCTGTGAAGCAGTACAGGGAGGAATGCCTTTCCAGCGTCATGGTGATGCTGAGCAATACGGCTGGCTGCGATGGGTTGACAGATGAATACCAAAAAGACGTTTGCTACTGGGACATTGCCAAGAAGAGCAAGGACGACTCACTTTGCCAAAAAGTGGTTGACCCAATCAACAAACGCAAGTGCCTCTATGATTTGGCTATTGCCAAGAACCGCGTGGGCATTTGCGACGAAATTGCAAAAACCGATCCAGGCATTGCCAATAACTGCTATGCCGAGCTTGCCAAGAAGAATGCCGACCCGTCATTTTGCAGGAAGATGACGCTCTATTCCGAAGATTGCATTGCGGATGCAGCCTATGCAGCAAATGACGAGAAGGTATGCTACAAGATTGAGGAATACCGCCTTCGGAACAGGTGTGTGGGCAATGTGGCGGCGCAGAAGAAGGACGCTTCGCTTTGCGATTACATGTACAATGACATGGGCGCACGGGACGACTGCCTATTCAAGGTGGCAATTGCTGCAGGAAAGCCCGAGCTTTGCAACCAGATACAGACGGGAAGTCTGAAGAACGCCTGCCTGCAGAATGCCAAATAGGACGGCGAGGCATGAGAAATAATATTGCTACAGCGTGCCCGACATTATTGTGTAGCTTCTGACATCGCATTATTGATAACTTTTATATATCTATTTGATATCAATTAATAGGTGATTTGAGTGGAAACAGTCGTAAGGTTTGAGGGAATGGTCGAGCAGATTCTGAACGAGTTAGTGGAGAGCGGGTATTTCAAAACCAAAACCGAGGCGCTCAGGGCGGGCGTTCTCGAGCTCGGCAAGGAATACCACATAATAGATGATTTAAGGAGCGACCTCGCCCGCGCGATGGAAATTGACATGAAAATAAAAAGCGGGGAAATGAAACTGGCTACCGAGAGCGAATTCAGGGCCATAATGAAGAAGAAAAAGAGTGAGTGAATGGCATTTTCGCTCGAGTTTACAGAAGCATTTATCGAGAAACTCAAGAAGCTCGACAAGAGCGTCGCAATCGAAATTGAAAAAAAGGTCGACAAGATTCAGAAAAACCCCGTCTTATCGGCCCAAAGAATGAAGCACTCCCCCAACTACTTTCGGGTTTATGTCAGGAACTTTCGGATGATTTACAAAGTCGAAGGCAACAAAATCATCATGTTCGACATAATAAAAAGGAAAGAGGGTTACGAGCAATTTAGCGGCGGATAGTTATCCCAATCGTAATCTTAGCGAATTCCATAGCTTCTGACATCGCATTATGGTCAATACACTGACCATAAACGTGATAAATATGGTCAGTCAACTGACCAAAAGATAGATTTTTATTCTTTTTCTTCCAAATAACCTCATGGTCTCCGAAAGACTCTCCCTGTTTGCCCCATTAAACCCTTGGTGGAGGACGAGTGAAATTCCCTCTTCGTGGATAGGCTTGCTGAGAAAGAAGTACTCGGCGGAGATACTGAAATGGATCGATGACGACTTCATGCAGGTGATAAGCGGGATAAGACGCTCTGGCAAAACGACACTAATTTATCAGGTTCTCGATACCCTCATCAAAGAAAAAAAGCTTGAACCGCAGAACATCCTATTTGTGAACTGCGACGATGTTAAGGTTCGCGAGTCCTTCAAGTACCTTACGGATATCGCAGAGGTTTTTGAAACGCTCGGAGAAGGCAAAAAGCTTATCGTCCTAGACGAAGTCCAATACTATGAAAAATGGGAACAACAGTGCAAAAACATCTACGACACGTATAAGGGAAGAATCAAGTTCTTGATATCCGGCTCGTCCGCTACGCTAAGAACGAGCAAAGATCTTCACTTTCTCACTGGCAGGATTATGCCAATTACTGTCAATCCGTTTTCTTTTGAAGAATTTCTTTGGGCAAAAAAGCTCGTTCTGCCGAAAATATCGATGAATTTCGATGCCGATTACAAGAAGCTAGTTCAACTAGGTTTGGACACGTTTGTGCACGAGTATCTCGAATTTGGGGGATTTCCAGAAATTGTCTTTGCAGCATCCGAAAAGAAGAACCAGATAGCGAAGGAATACCTTGACGAGGTAATCTATAAAGACATAGTGAAACTTTGGGAAATCAAGGACGTCAAAAACCTTGAGAAGGTTGCACTTTTCCTCACTCAGAACGTGGGGCAGCGATTCAGCTATAGGAAGATTGCAAATGCCGTAGGAGAGAACAAGAACACAACCCAGAACTACCTTCATTATATCGAAGAGTCGTATCTGTTGAGGCTTATCGAGTACTACGCGAAGAGCACGGCGCAACAATTCAGAAAGGAGAAGAAAATTGCGCTCGTTGACCCCATCTTCCACACGAGCCGTTTCGGGCTGGCAAATATCGGGCCGCTAGCTGAGAACTGCGTCTACATGCATTTAGAAAAAGGCGAGTGGCGCATTTTCTACTGGAAGAATACCTACGAAGTCGATTTTGTGGTGGAGAACGCGAAAGGGGAAATCACGCCGATTGAAGTCAAGTACCAAAACGAAATAAACACAGAAGATTTCAAGGGGCTTTACTCATTCTTTAAGCGCTTCAAGAAAGTGAAATACGGGATAATGGTCACGAAAGACCAGTTTGAAGCACACGTAACAAAAGATGGGCGGACAATCCAACTCGTGCCGCTTTGGCTGTTCCTGCTGTCATTTTGACCCACAAATTGAACTACGAAACGCAAAACCTATTCTATGCAGCTTCCTACCTCACCTCGTCATTTGGTGCAGGGTCTTAAGGGGCAGCGAGCCTCCAGCCGATTTAGCTCGTGAGAGTTCACGGTTTTGGCACCACTACTCCGCACGTAACTTGACTACGTTAAGTAGCTTCTGACATACAATTAATATTCCCCAAAATCGAGGCGAACAAATGACAAAATACAGGTGCACGGTCTGCGGATATATCTACGATGAGGAAAAGGAAGGCAAGAAATGGGAAGACCTTCCTTCGGACTGGGTTTGCCCGCTCTGCGGCGTTCCGAAAGACATGTTCGAGAAAGTTTCATAGCTTTCTTGCATCACTCTCCCAAACCGCACTCCGGGAATACCAATATTAACATCCCAACCCCACATACTGGGTGCAGCAGAGAATCGGAGATAACAGACAGGTGGTGGTTGTGGATGAAAAATGCTAAAATGGCGATTGCAGCCCTAGTTATTTTCTCATTCGCATTGGGCCTTTATTTCTATGACCGGATGCCCGAATCCATCGCCTCCCACTGGAATGCCCGGGGGCAGGTTGACGGCTACATGCCGAAGTTCTGGGGCGTCTTCTTCATGCCCCTGTTGTCCGTTTTCCTTGCAGCCCTATTCATAATCATACCCCTGATTGACCCGATGAAGAAAAACATCGAAGATTTCAGGGATTATTACGACAAATTCATACTCCTCGTACTGGCCTTCATGCTCTACATATACGCGCTCACCCTTGCCTGGAACCTCGGTTACAAACTCAACATGCTCGCATTCATGTCCCCGGGCTTCGCCATTCTCTTTTACTACTCCGGGGTGATGATGGAGCACGCGAAGGTGAACTGGTTCATCGGGATTCGGACCCCCTGGACGATGAGCAGTGAAAGGGTTTGGAAGAAGACCCACGCCCTCGGTGCAAAACTGTTCAAGGCGTCCGGAGCATTAGCAATCCTTGGCGCATTCGCAGGCGACTATGCAATCCTCTTCGTGATGGTTCCGGTTGTCCTGGGCTCGCTCTACCTGTTCGTCTACTCCTACCTGGAATTCCAGAATGAGCAGAAAGAGAAAGGAAAAAAACCGAAGAAAAGATGACTGCTTACGCGCCCTCGGGCATAATCGGCGGCCTCTCTTCAGTCAGCAAGTACAGGTACGAGTTCATCGCAACCATGTACTCCATATACAACCTAATATACTTCTGCAGGGTTGCGTGCCTCTTCCTGGTGAAGAGAATGTGGAGCCACTGTCCAACCATGCAGATGCCGCTCACGATGCCCAGGACCCATATCACTAAGGCCATCGGTATCCAGTAAACGAATCTTACCAGTAATTCCATCCTCGAAGCAGGCTCGGCGTAATCGACCGAATATTTAACAGTTTTCATTCAATCACCGAAAAATAAGCACGGCGCCATTTAATTAAACTCCCTGCGGTTCGGAGGGCCACAGCCGAGATTCGTCGGGGGGTCAGGAGGACATTATTTTCGCTCGAGCGAAAATATGCCCATTTTTGCTTGGGCAAAAATAGGGCCCTGAAACCTAGGGGGGTGTCCCCCCTGGGTTCGGAGGGCCACAGCCGAGATTCGAACTCGGGCTAAGGGCTTTCTGCAGGAAAGACGCGTTCTTTCTTTTTTCCAAGGTTTTTTCTTTCTTTCAAGAAAGAAAAAAGCTTTCCACAGGCCCCCGTGCTACCATTACACCACCGTGGCCAACTCCAGTATTCCTGAATCTCAATATATAAAAAAGCGATGCTGCCTGCAAACGCGTTCTCGAAATTCCAGAAAGATTAAAAAAGCACCCGTCTCATGTAGTAATGTGCGGGTGAATCGAGGGGCCCTACTGGCATTCTTTTTGCTCCTATTGCCAGCATTTGCCTTCTCCCAATGCAACCGCAACAACATCTGCGAACCGCAATACAGCGAATCTGACGCCTCCTGCCTGCAGGATTGCACCTGCTTCATCAATACAATCTGCGATTACCCCACCGAGAACTTCGGGAGTTGCGCCGACTGCTCCTGCAACGGCGACGGGAACTGCGACCCCCCCGGGGAGACGATGTTCTCCTGCCCTTCAGACTGCCCCTGCGACAGGGACGGGTTCTGCGAGCCTTACCGGGGCGAGAGCATCCTAACGTGTCCCCAGGACTGCACGTGCAATTTCAATACGATATGCCAGTCCCCCAATGAGACAGTCGAAACCTGCTCCGACTGCACCTGCAATTTAAACGGAATCTGCGAGCCCCCGCTTGAACGAATCGGAACCTGCTCAGACTGCATCTGCAATTGCGGGGATGACTGTAATGCTGCTGGCGTGTTCTGCGACTCCCCAAGGGAAGTCATCGAATACTGCGACTCCTGCAGATGCGATAACGACGGGAGGTGCGAGCCCCCGCGCGAGAACTGCTACTCCTGCCCAGGGGATTGCGACTGCTGCACCAATGACTGGAGGAGAAATGATGGATGCATTTTCGAAATGGGCGAATGTTCGCCCTTGAGTCCCAACTACTGCGATGAGGACTGCCCTAGTGCCTGCTGCGACCGGGATGAGATGTGCGAACCTGCCCTCGGGGAGACAAGCGCTTGCGGTGATGACTGCTATTGCGATAACGATGGGAGGTGCGAACCCCCGCGCGAAGCGATAGGCACTTGCGGTGACTGCACCTGCAACTTAAACGGCATTTGCGAGCCCAGGAGGGAGGCGGTCGGCGCATGCTCCGACTGCACCTGCAATTTCAATGGTCTCTGCGAGCCCCTGTTAGGAGAGAACACGACCGCCTGCCGGGACTGCCAATGCGACAATGACGGGCGCTGCGATTATCCATTCGAATGGATAAGCCTAGCAGATTCGTCTGGCACAGGAATTTGCACCGACTGCCTCGCCTGCGATGTCGACGGGACCTGCGACAGCCAGGAGAACTGCAACACCTGCCCCCTCGAATGCCTATCCTGCTGCGGCAACCGCCTCTGCGAGCCTGCCTTAGGCGAGACTTTGGCGTGTTCAGACTGCGCATGTTACGAGAACAGCGTATGCGCCTACCCTCGCGAGACCCCAGAGCTATGTCCAGAGGACTGCCGATGCAACAACGACGGAGTTTGCAACGACCAGTCCATCTTCCCCCGCGGCACAATCCTTCGCGGGAGGGAGAACTCCACCTGGTGCGGGGACTGCACATGCAACAACAATGGGGTCTGCGACTCCCCAACCGAGACTCGCGCTTCATGCCCCTCTGATTGCATCTGCATCGACAACGACCAGTGCGATTTCCCGAAGGAAAACTGCCTCGTCTGCAACGACTGCGAGTGCTGCGAGCCCGACTTTGACGATGACGGGGACAGGGTTTGCATGCCCTTCCTGGGCGAGAATTCCCTAACCTGCCCTGCTGACTGCGGCTCCTCCTGCGGGAACGGCGTCTGCCAGCTAGGACCTCCATTCAATGAATACAGCGGGAACTGCCCGGAGGACTGCTATTGCAATGACCTAATATGCGAAGCAGATGTTGATGAAGTGATTTGCGAGGAACGCTGTAGCGAGTTCGCAGGCTATTGCCATGACTTCTGCCGAGAAGTTTCCCGTTTGACTGATGAGAACTGCCAGACCTGTCCAGAGGACTGCAGCTCCTGCCCCTGCACTTGCGGGCGATACGGATGCCAGAACGAGGGCACCGGCTACCCCGGGTGCAGCGAGACGTGCCTCAATTGCATGGGTGACTGCCCCAGTTGCGACAGCGACGGCGCCTGCCTTCCAGAACTCGGCGAGAACTGCCAGACTGCACCTGAAGACTGCGCCCCCTGCCCCGCATACTGTGGGGATGGGAGGTGCGATGATGAGATTCCCCCCTGGCCACTCCCACCTACTCCACCGGAGACCCCAATCACCTGCCCGCTTGACTGCAGCACCTGCGGTCCTGTCGGAGGAGTGCGGACGTGTGAGCCTGAAGCGGGCGAGAACTGCCAGACATGCCCAGGCGACTGCGGCATCTGCCCCTCCTGCAATTTCGACAATGCCGATTCCGTCTGCCCTGCCGCGCTTCCTGAAATCCAGAGGAACTGCACGATGTATTACTGCGACCCGCAGGATAACAAGTGCGTCTACGATATGCTCTCCTTTCACGGAAGGCCTTGCGGGAATGAGAAAGCCCCATATTATGATGAATGCCATGTCGATGTCTGCATAAATGGCGTTTGTGTCTACAACTCCTCCATAGACAGCAGCAATCCCCAGTCAGCAGGGGGCTTGCCCCCGCTTTTGGCGTCCGATGCCCCCTGGCTCAGGGGAGAGTGCCTTTTCAACACAACAAGCAACGATTTCGACTTTAACCAATCTGAAATTCATCCATTCTGCGGCCACTGGGGCTGCGAGGCCCCCACCGAGGACCCCACCACCTGCTGCGAGGACTGCGGATGCCCTGAGGGCAGCATATGTAGGGGGGGCAGGTGCCAGCCCATCTATCCTCCTGTCCCAGCCACCTGCAGCACTAGTGTCCCTATCCCGGGTCCAAATACGTGCGACAAAGGCGAAGACCTCTACAACTGCCCTGCTGACTGCCGGGGCTGGTACAACTGGGTTCCAATTACCCTAGTTGCCCTTCTCATAGGCTATTTCCTAGCCGCCCTTGCCTACATGGCATCGCAGTTAATCGGCTCGCCAGATCTCCACGCATGGGCGAAGAACGAGCTCTACGAAACTTCAGTGTCCGCCCTCTTCGTTGGCCTTGCCGTTTCGGCCATAGGTTTCCTCTCGCTCCTCTCTCTCCAGCTCATAGGAGTCGATTACCAGGTGGCTGCAAACAATTACATCTACCTCCTTTCAGCCGACCTCATGCACGTCTATGCGTTGATAACAAAGGGCATTTTTACCATGGGCCTCTTAAGTTATCTCACATTCAGCTTCTCAACCCCAAATGCCCCTCTACCAGTCATGATTGGGGTAACCGGTTCAATCACGCCTTTCGGAGGAATGAACCTCCTTTCCAACAATCTGATAATGGTTTCGAATGTCCTTTCCTTTGCAATCATCTCAGTGGTCGGGCAAAAGGTGGTGCTCGATTTCATAATGCAGGTCGGTTTCAGGTTCCTGCTCCCAGTGGCGATATTCCTAAGGTGTTTCACGCTTACCCGCAAGCTCGGCGCGACCCTCATGGCCGTGGCAATCGGCGTCTACATAGTCTATCCGATGACGCTGGTCATGAATGCACAAATATACGCTTCGGTTCCGAAGATACCGCAAGAAGAGTACAACAGCAGCCTGCTCCCGCTCAATGATTTCAACATCGGCGCATGGGCCGAACTTTTCATGGGCCCGAATTTCGGAAAGTGGTGCGCCCACTGGTACGACTGGCTCTGGATGTGCTGGCTCTTCGCCATACTGGAATGGGTAATCAATTTCATCAAGGCGCTGTTCCTGGCAATCGCGTTCATAATAAAAGTGATGGTCATTGTGATGAGGCACGGGACAGCCGAGGTGACTGCAGCAGGTTTCGATTATTACGCTTCCATGATGCCATGGGCAATGCAGCCAGTGGCAGCGGCGTTCCTGTTCCCGATTCTCGACATAATAATCGTTATAACGGCAATAAGGAGCCTCTCCGAGGCAATGGGAGGGGACGTCAGGATAACCGGGCTTGCGGAATTCATATAGGTGTGAAAAATGGCGGTGTACGGTTGCAGCGTCTCGAGCGATTATTTCCAATGGATTCCCATAGTCAGCATACTGGTTCTCATAACTTTTTTCGTGATATCCATCGTCTACATGCTCTCCCAGTTCCTGAAGAGACCGGATTGGGCTTACTGGGCGAAAAGCGAGATGTGGCAGACAATCATTGCATGCATTCTTGTCGGGGGCATATTCGCCATTACCGGACTAGCCTGTGTTATAGCTGAAAACCTGGCGGGAGGCGACCCATTTTTCATCTCCGACAGATACCTGCACAACCTCGTGTGGAACAAGGTAGTGCCAGCAGTCGACAATCTGTTCAAGCTGTCCTTCCAGGCGCAGAAGGAATCCGTTTACACGACTGCAATGGTCAGCTGCTCCTTCGGGGTCTGCTTCCAGCCACACGCAGGACTGGCGACGCTCAGCTATAATTTTGAGACAATGGCAGCGCTCATAACTCCTTTCGGCGCAAGCCTCCTTTTCCAAAAACTATTCCTCCAGTTCATAAAAGAAATCGCGTTCTCCATCATCCTCCCGATAGGGCTGATACTCAAGGTATTCCCGTTCACCAGGGACGCTGGGGCCTTCCTAATCGCCGCAGCCCTAGCATTCTATGTGGTCTTTCCATTAACCTATGTTTTCAACCAGATGCTCATGTACGAGGTCATGCAGGACCCGATGGTGGTCGGCTGGTGCGACCCAGGGATAGCCAACACTTCAGGCCTCGGCTATTCCATGTGCCAATCCCTCAGCACAATCGGCCAGATTCTTCCCCAGGCAGTGTTCCTGCCGGCCCTTAACATGATTATCACAGTCTCGTTCATGCAGGCTTTCTCAAAACTTCTTTCCAGGGATTACCAGGAGGATTTCATATGAGAAACAGGCTTCTGCTCGCACTGGCGTGTTTTGCCATATTCCTGGCAGGCTGCACCCTGCCGCGGGCAGGATGCCAAACAGGCACGTACTGGGACGCAGGGATTGGAGCTTGCACTGACGGCGTTAACAATTTCGCCCCCAACTGCCCGGGCGGGACCGCCTGGGACAACGCCCTCGCCTGCTGCAGGCAGTCAGCTGGCACAGGTCCGTGTTTTGAGAACAGCACCGGAGCAGCAGTTATGCTGTGGGAGGACTGGCAGACAGTTGCAGTCATAGTCATAATTACGGGTTTCATCCTCATGGGCCTCCTTTATATGATTGCCTATGGGTTCGGTTACAAGGCCCTTGAGATTTTCGTGAAGAACGAGATGATACAGCTTGCAGCATCCGCCATCATTATCGGCAGCGTGGTTGTTTTCATCACAGTTATGGAAGAGTATTCCCAGCAATTCGCCGGCAACATTCTCGCGCTCCATGGCGGAGGGTCCGGTACTCCGGGTGAAGCCTTCAGGGCCCCGGCCACAGGAATCTGGACAATCCGCATAATCGGGAGAAATATCAATGTAACTGAGCAGGACATGTCCCGCGGCTACTGGAATGGGCGATGGAGTATAGTCGAGAAAGGCCCGTACCCGCCGGCAACAGAGGATACGATTACGTGCCCGGCTCCATGCCACTTCTACCTAGCCCGCTCCTACCTCGGCTACAATTACGAGCGCATCGTAGGCGTCGCCAGGCAAGTGGTGAAGATGTATGCAACGCTCACCTGGCTCGATTATGTCAGCGAAGGCTTCTTCATCAACGTGATGGGAGTTGTGTTCGGGATTCAGATAAGCACGCAGCCTTTCACAGGCCTTTCCATAATATACCACTCGCTGGGAACGTGTTTCGAGTTCATGGTGAAGGCCATGATGTCCATTAAATTCCAGGAGATGGCGCTCCTCTACATCCAGAATGGCGTTTTCCCGATATTCCTCATAGGCGGCGTAATCCTGCGTTCAATATGGTTCCTCAGAAAGCTCGGGGGGCTGATGATTGCCATTGCCATAGCGACATATACCCTCTTCCCGCTGCTCTACGTGCTCGCCTGGTATACGATTGACAGCAGCACCATGACCATGCAGATAAACGCCGACCTTGTCCCAAGCGGAGTTATACGGACGCCGCTTCTTCCCTTTGGGAGGACCAATCTCGACATTGAAGATGATGAGTTCAAGGACCTCCTGTTCACGCACTACAATGAAGCGGATGACCCAGCTACTCCCTACGACGACAGAGAAGAGCCAGCGAGCGTTGGCCTTCTCGACCTGAGCGCAGGGCTCCTGCTTCCAGCCCTGGCTCTTCCGCTGCTTAACATATTCATAACAATCGCGTTCATAAAGACATTATCCGCTGCCCTTGGCGGGGATATAGAAATCGCCGGGCTTACCCGGATATTATGAGGCAAAAAATGAGAAAAATAACTGCGTTCGCAATTCTCCTGTTTTCCTCGCTGGCATTCGCCCAGTGCAGCGCGCCCCAGCCCCTGTGGGCAGCCACATGGCAGCAGACGGCGTTTGTAGCTCTGCTGATAAGCTTCTTCATCATCAGCCTCTTGTACATGGTCGGGATGGGTTTCAACATTCAGATGTTCGTCATAGGGGCGAAGAGGGACTTATGGCACCTTTTTTTCATCGCCATGCTTACGGGCATGGTACTGGGAATGGATGCTTTCATGGACGATTCAGTGCTCCCCGCGTTCAAGGACAACGGTGCGCTCATCTCATTCATGGACCCCGGCCAGGCCAGGGAGCCCGTGGACTTCTGCAACTATGAATTGCCCTCAGGTCCGCCCTTCTATGGTTTTAATGAAGCAAATCCCAGCAACCCGGCAACATGGAAGGACCTCCAGCAGCATGCTGTTGACTATTCAGTCTGCCTAAGGAGGAAGAACATCGGGTATTTCAGAGGGCTCATGGAAATCAACTTCGCAATCGGCTTCGCCTCCTCAACAACCTTGACGATACGGCCGCTCGGGCTGATAGGGTTTGGCTTTGCGCCGGGCATTGGCCTGCGGCCTATAATGGACACTTTGGGATACGGCCTCTACATGCTCTCCGTGACAATAGCGCAATTGAAGGTTCAAGAGATAATGCTCTGTTTCGCAAGAAACTATGCACTCGCAATGCTGTTCCCGCTCGGGGTGGCCCTGAGCGCGCTTTCATTCACCCGCTCGGCAGGCGGGGCCCTGATTGCCCTTTCCCTGGGCCTGAGCCTCGTATTCCCCATGACTTACCTGCTCTCTGAGGAAATTGTCCAGGACTATTGCGTTCACCACAACAACTGCGTTCTCAGTTCCTCGAGCGTCGTAGACACCCTGATGGGAAATGCGGGCGACATCGCCCAGAGCATGTTCGACAACAACGGCGCCCAGGCAGTTGAGCTGGTATCGCTGCTCTCTCTCGACGGGGCCCTCGGTCCGGCGATATACATCATCGCAATCGCTTCGACACTTCTTCCGCTCTTCTCCATAATAGTGACTCTCCTGTTCGTGAAGTCGTTCTCGTCCCTTTTGGGTTCTGAGGTCGACTTTTCAGCGTTGATAAAAATCCTGTGATGCCATGGTTGGAAACATAATAGACGCATGCAGCTCGCCAAGCGACTGGCTCGCCAGTTGGCAGGTGTTGAGCGCCCTGGGCATACTGGTTTCCTGGTTCGTGCTTTCGCTCACCTACATGGTCGGCTCTCTCTTGGACAACGTCGGGCTCATGGCCAGGGCGAAGGCAGAGGTCTGGGAGATAATAACCACCACAATCATTCTTGCTTCCGTCATAGTCATCGCCAGCGCCGCATGCACGTTCCCCGCGAGCTACGTGAACCCGATTCTCGGGGCGTCGACCGACAACATGTTCAAGGTTTCCGAGAACTACCTGTTCTGGCTCGGCAACAAGACGATGCAGGTTTTCGCGGACCTCATGGACATGAACAACACAATCTCGGTTCTCCTGTCGATAATGGGCGGGTTCAACATTTTTGGGATAGGGCTTACGATGCAGCCCTTCGCAGGCCTCCAGCCTCTCATGAACATAATGAACCTCTTCATGAACGGCGCGATGATTTGCATGATAACAGCCGTTGCGCAGATGACTGTCCTTAAGTTCATCGAGGCAGGGGTGCTCAGCGTCCTCCTTCCAGCCGGCATAGTCTGCAGGTCCTTCCCGTTCACAAGGCAATTCGGCGGCTCGCTCATAGCAATAGCCCTCGGACTATACATCTTCTATCCGCTCATGCTTGTCGTTGACGATGCGATAATGGGCTCCCCGAGCAGGGACCCGAGGGCAGGAGGGATTGGCTACTCCGGCTCGTCGAACACTGCTGCAATCATAGCATCCGTTCCATTTATGATGGTTGGGTTCTTCCTCGGAGGCGCATCCGGGGCAGCATCAATGTTCTCGCCGACCCTCGACATGGTGGTTACATACTTCGTGAACAAGCCCATAGTCGGCCTGGGGGAGGTGGCACTCGCCGCGTTCATCCTCCCTGCAATAAACGGGGTGGTGTTCGTGGCAGTGGTCAGGGACCTCTCGCGCATATTGGGGCAGGAAGTGGATGTTTCAAGTCTGAGCAGGATAGTTTGATGATAACTGATGGTGGAATGAATGTGGGAAACAACAGCAGCTGACCTGGCAAACAGCCTTGGGCCTGGAGGCGGCGCTTGGGTAGCCTTTGCCCTGACCGCCGTCCTTCTGCACTTCATGCTCCTGGCAATCCTCTTCATGATTGCAAAGGCATTCAGCATCCAGGACCTGTACCGATGGGCCAAGAGCGAGCTCGCGCAGGCAATCGCTTCGGCTGTGCTCATAGGGCTTCTTTTCGGGGTAGTTGCCGGGGAGTCATACGGGGTCCATTTCATGCAGGACCAGCTGGAGCTTGTTGCTGGCAACATACTCCTCCCAGGCGCCGCAGGCGCGCAGAACATCGAAGTGCGGGCGAATCCATTCGTCGCCTCCTATGCCTTCCTGAGGAACATGGCCGAGTGTGCAAAAAACAAGTACATGGCCGAGTTCACGGGCAACAGGAATGTGGAGAAATCTCTTTCAACGGTAATAACAATACAGGTACTGGGCCTCGTCATACCATTCGAGCTGAAGAATTCGTTGTACGTTCTCTACCAGAAGATGGTTCTCTCCCACTATCTCGCAAACAACCATACGTGGCTTGCGCTTGCAGTCTATTTCCAGATACACCTGCTGAAGTGGATAGAGACTTCAATGTTCACGGTTTACCTCCCAATAGGGCTGGTGCTGCGCATCTTCCCGTGGACAAGGGGCGCAGGGGCGCTGATGATAGCCCTTGCCATGGGGCTTTACCTCGTCTACCCGATGATGTTCATCATACTCATAGCAAACTCGGGCTCAGCTCCAGAGGGATGCCAGCCGGTTCCAGTGGCGATTCAGAAGAACCTGTGCACAGCAGACCCGGCATCATTCGTGGACCTCATAGAGGCCGGGAAGGCCGAGGCCTCTTTCGGGTCAGGTGCCCTCGGAGGCTCGACTTCATCGATGATAGTGTTCGGGTACTTCTACCCAATGACTGTTCTGATAATCGTATTCGCATTCGTGCGCTCAATCTCCCCATTCCTCGGGGCAGACATATCCGAGATGGGGAGAGGGCTCTTCAGGATGATATGATGGCAAAGGAAACCGATTCACTCGCCTCTTTCAAGGCTTTCGTCAGAAGGAACAAGAACCCGATTTTCCAGATGCTCGCCATCGCAGCGCTGATAATCGCAGGCGTCGCAATGCTCGAGCTGAGTTCAGCTAGCTACACGCCTCCCCAGTACAAGCCAGTAAACAATTCCAACCAAATCAGCTGGGCGAACTTCACGAGCCAGCCCGGCGGGCTTCAGGACTCCCAGCAGATGAATTGCACCCCCCTCCTGAACACCACCAGAAAACTCTCCTATTCCTACAAAGTTTCATCGCGCACTCCAGAAGGCATAATAACAATGTACTTCTCCTATAACTATGCCGGCGAGGAAATCCTCAACGGCCAGAGGACGGATATCGTGGAAATCAGGGCCAACGCGACCTTCCAGAACGTGACGTTCAACCCGGTCTCGAGGCTCTGGCTTGACTACTACACCGGCAAATGCCTAAAGGGCGAGATGGACATGGGAAGCGGCTCCGTCTATCCCATCAATTGCGCCGACGCCAACTTCGGTGTCCCGGTGGTGACCTGCCAGGAACAGCTTGTCGGCCTCAAGCGGACGGAGTACCAAACAGTCTCTGTCCCAGCAGGGACTTTCGACGCAACCAGGTACGATAAGGGGAAGGAGAGCCTCTGGCTCGCGGACAACATCCCGGTCCCGGTGAAATTCACTTTCATCCAACTCGGGGATACTGCAGTCGCGGAATTAACCAGCTACAGTGAGAAAACATGATGAGCAAAAAAAACCAAACCCGAAACCTGCTCCTGCTCCTAGCATTCATCATGCTCGCCGCGCTCCTCCTCTCAGGCTGCCTGAACATGACTCCCCGCCAGGGAGTCCCCAGGGAAGTGAAAATCACCATAAGCTCCACCAAGAACTGCTCGGACGCGAACTGCACCTGCGTAGTCGAGGCGAGGAGGCCGCGCTACAAGTGGTGGGGATGCGAAGGGGGATTCAGCGCGATGGGGGGAATAGAAGCAAGAATCTACAACAGCACCCACGATGAGTACTGCGAGGACATCCGGGTCAACGGCATGCCCTCAAGGGCCTGCCTCGAATACGAATCGATGAGTTATTTCTACGAGATTAGGGCCGACTGCACATGGTGCTGTGGGGACAGGACGTTCACTTCCTGCTCAGACAAGTGCGATTGGCACAACTGCCAGGGCATCTGCGAGGAGCACGGCTCCTGGACTTGTAGCTGCAACCCGCACGGGGACAAGTGGACCAATACTTACGACTGCCCGCTCCTCACCAAGGACAACCCCAAATGCGTGTGCCTGAGCAACCACTCGTGGACTGTCCCGAACAGCTGCAACTGGTGGACAGGAGAATGTACCACCTACCTAGAAGGAGAGGTCCCATGCTTCGGCCAGGGGCCAGGAGGGACTGGCTGCGAGGTCCTGACCCCGTTTCTCGACCTCACCCGCGATTGTGCCTGCGGCCTGCTATGCGTGGACTCTGCACAGGTCCGGTACAAATGCTACGGAGAAGACGAGGAGGACGTGGCGCTGTTCATGGACTGCGACTTCCATTACGAGTCCTCGTTCCAGGGCGGAGCCTTGCAAATAATTCAGCCCTGCAATGCCTCTGCTATGCAGAGCATAGTGAAGGACCCGCTCAGGGAAATACCCTTCTTCATGGTGGGCCAGGGCGCCACCCTCGATGCCTTTTACAAGGCGAGGGAATTCTGCAAGCCAAATTACACCTACACTTCTACCGTCAGCCTTGGGGACAGCGTCTTCCACCCGCCTTATATAGAGATGACTAACGGCTCCACCATTTGCTGGGACAGCCCGGACATACCGCACGACCTGCTTTTCGACGGCTGGCAGGTTTTAAACGATACATTGAGCCTCTGCTTCGATAATCTGACGCTCTCCCCGTCGGCTCCAGGTCCCGAACTCCATACTATGGAGGACATGGAAACCAGCGAATTTTCTTCCATAACTGTTGACACCGAGGGCCACCTCTACCTGACAGACACTGGATTCAACCCGAGGTTCCTAATCTATCCAGAGGGTCGGACGCTCGAGATTCACAACATCGCCTCAGGGGACAGGGCCATAAACAGATGGGACAACCAGTGGGGCGCTGGAGACCCAGTTACCTACAGCATACCGCCCTTCAATTCAGTAGTCATCCCGCCGCTCTCCATCGGCCCTCACCTTTTTGCCTTGGACGAGAATAATTTCTCGGCCACTGTTTTCATCCTCAGCACAGAGAGGAACGTCTCTGTCAGCGATTCAGGGATGTCGCCTGCAACCATAGCCATGAGGCAGGGCCAGCAGGTCTGCTTCACCTGCGAGACTGCCCAGGGCCACGTGCTCGAGATGTATAAGATGCTCAACACCTCCGAAATCGTTTTCCTTGAGAACAGGACTCTGGGAGGGCAAAAAATCTGCTGCTGGAGACCCGAGCCCAATGCTTATTACATAAAGGACTCTGCAGCAGGCCCGCCCCCCGGAGCGGGCATCTTCGTTTACGTGACTGACAAGAAAACTGTTTACGAAGTCGAACTGCACAACTACAACTTCAAGCCCGAGTTTCTCATGCTCCGCAATGGGACCGAGGTCTGCTTCTTTAATCCCTCGGCTGACTTCAGGACGCTTGAAATCGACCCGGACCCAGGCTTCACAATCGACGTTCCCCCAGGGTTGAAGACCTGCGGCTATACCCCGAGGCTCGACATGCAGACGATAACAGATACCATAATCGGCTCTAAGATGCGGATAATGGTCTACGACAACCTCACGACCTTTGTTAACATCTCCTCCATCGGCGCCCAGCCCCAGTTCCCGCAGACCTCGCCCGGAGGACGCGTTTGTTTCGTGAACAGCGACAACATCCCCCACAGCGTCACTTTCAGCCAGGGCGCCTCATGCGGAATAATCGGCCTCCCGGATAGGACGGAGGACATTCAACCCCTCGGGATTTCCTGTTTCGACACCCCGCTCGAGGGAGCATATTTCTTCAACGAGTCTTCGGTCAGGTCTGCGGAAACCGGAGATGTAACCACCCAGAGCAACATCACTGCCCTGTGCAATCCCCTGAATAAATACACCTTCTACATACTCAATGAACCGCCTGCCAACGGTTCAATCCAGCCGCACTCGCTGTTCATCCTCTCGAACGACACTGTTCATTGGAGAAATTGCCGTTCAGAAGCCTATGATTTATACCTGAGCAAAAACATCTCTTCGGGTCAGGCCCCTCTGCCCATGCAAATCCCGGCCCTTGGCTCCATAGACTGGGAGGGCACTCCAGATAACCTGCTGATAGGCACTGCGACAATAGCTGCAAGCTCGGCCTCCAACCCGAATCAGTTCAACCTCACTGCCAGGCTCTTCATTTCCGACAAAGAGGCATTCTCGCTAAAGACCGACTACATCTACACCGGCTCATCGACAAGGAACAACCTCTCCACCCACCTCGCAGTGAAATGGCTGCCAGGGGACATAGGGGATTACACGCTCTGGCTCGCAAGGAAAATACTGGGCTCAAGGGCACTCACTGCATTCCCAGTTGGCCTCTCCAACCGGGTCCTCATAGGCATCCATCCCATGGCCGCCTATACCACGAACGCGCTGTCTATTCCCACAGGCAGCAACATCACGTGGGTAAATGTTGACAACAGAAGCCATCGGGTGAACAGGAGCTGGATAGGGGGCTACTTCGACCTGCCGCGTTATCCGGACGGGAACATCACATACAACCACGTTGACCCATATGTCCCCTCCAACCCAAGCACCTATGTGCCCGAGCCCGGGGGAATCCCGCTAGGAACATACAACGTTTCCGAAGAAGGGACTGGAGTCGTCTACTCCGTAGTCGCCTCTGACATGGACGTGGACATCCCCATCAGCATGAGCTACTACTCCCCCGCCCCGCTCAACACCAATGTTTCCACGTCAGTCTGCTTCAGGAACGCCGGAGGCATTAACAAGACCCTGAGAATCACCCCGCCGCTGCTCAGCACGACCACACTGCTCTCAGGCCAGGCAATGACTCCGGAAGAGGGGTCTTACAGGGTCTATGTTGAGAACAGCGGGGCAGGGACCCGCGTTCTGGCCCACAGGCTCGAGGTGATTCGGAGAGCCCCGAAGGACATTTACCTCGAGGAGAACTACCTAAAAATAGCCTGCGACTACAGTGCCAGCCCAGGAGGTTACAGTCTATTCCCGCCAAACGCCACCTACCCAGTCAGGTTTGGCACGATAACAGACCCGCTCAACATATCCTACTCCGCAGTAATAGATGGAGTGTCTCCCTATTGCGTTCCTGAATATGAAAATGTGTTTGTCGACCCTGATTGGATTTACACTGGCGTGGCGTTTTGTGGCGCATCCTCCTGCTTAGGGGAATGCGTTCCAGCCACTCCCTCCTGCCCTGCCTGCGATGCAGTTGACGGCGGGTGCAGAGTCACCTGTTCAGACCCGCTCGTGGACGAGTGCTACCAATGCTCAGCTCCGAATCTAGCATGCCAGCAGAGGAACCTCTACATCGATTCAGTCAGCATGCCTTTCCACACATACCTGCCTTACGAGGAGTTTGAATGGGCCCCCCTCGCGGGTTCGCACCTGTTCGAGACTGAAAGCACGAACAAGAACACATCGAACGTCTCGCTCCGCATGTACTTCGGCAACCAGATAAACTTCGAGAGCAACCCGCTTCCCTACGAAGAGGTCTGGCTCGGGGAGGGGGACGACATCTCCTGGACCAATCTTGGAATTTTCTCAGGGGACAGAGTAATAGTCGAGAGATACCTCGACACAGTCACCTTCAACATAACCCCTGGCAGCGTCTACTGCTACACCCCGACTGAGCCCGGAACATACCGGGTTGATGACATATCCGTGGCGCCGTTTAACCAGCCGCCCCTAGGCTCAATGAACATCATAGCTGGCTCGGACCCGGACCCGACAAATCCATCCGATTACATCTACCTGATGAACGGCACTGCAGGGGCGTCGCCGGTGATATCGACCACCCCGCTGAGCACTGTCTGCTGGACTAGCAGTGATGGGAAGCCTTACCGCCTCGAGACCATGCAGGGAATAAGGAACCTGCCTCCGCAGTACTGCTGGAACCCGCCCATGGGCACCTATTTAATCAACGAGACATACACCGGCCTTTCCTGGCTCGTCATCAGCCAGGCAGGCGAATTCATATTGCCCATGTTCTACTACTCCAACATATTCGACCCGCCGAGCGCCATAATCAGGCCGAACACCGAGGTCTGCTTCAGGAACAACGACGCCAAGGACCACAAAATAACGATGTGCAAATACCTGGGCACGAGCGGAGTTTGCGTTGAGGACTGCAGTTCGACAGGAGGGTTCCCGAGTTTCGGCTTCATGAGCAATTACATCGGAACGGGTTATGAGGTTCCGTCCACTCCGTGGAGCCACACTTACACCATAACGATGAACGTACCCCCACCAGCGCTCACCGATGCCACAATCACCCAGGTATCCTCCACTGAATCAGGCCACGTGGAATCGGTATCCATAAATGGGTTTAATATACCGATAGTAGAAATTATACCAGACGGCTCTTCTTTCTGGCACCGCTATACTTCTGTTGGCGATATCTCCTGGGCTCTCGTAGTAGGTGACAACGACATAGTGATTACGGTCACGACTGGAGACGCTGGTGAAGATGAGGATTATTGTCCTTATTGGCTCAATATAGCCGGCTCCCGCAACTACCCCTCTTCGTGGTCCACAATCCTCGGACCAGGGGAAACAGAATGCATGAATCCCCAAGGCGTTTCCTACCCCGCAGGAGTCTGCTTTGACCCGAGGCCATTGTATAATTTCTCGGATAACGTGACTGGAGACAAGATAACGGTGAACGTGACAGCGGTTGGCATCTGCGATGAAAAAATCGTTTCAAATATCGCGAGGAAGCTCAACAGGTACGATGCCGAAGTCTTCAAGCAGGATGTCTTCGACATAGTCGCGAAATTCAACGAGCATGGCCCAGCCTGGCCCTCGATAGTGACTTCCGAAGTCGGCCAAACAGACCCGGACTGCACCTGCGCTCAATTGATAAACATAACTTTGGAGTGCCCCAACTGCACGACTGCCCTGGCTGTCGAGTACACCGGCGGGGCAGCAGAGATTGCATTTGTTGACGATGTTCTCGGCTCCTGCAAGAACTCAGTGGACATGGTCGCGTTTTTCGTGGATGGGAATTCGCTTGTCGCCTCCCTTGACCCCGCCCCCTGCACCGAGTTCCCAGAGTGCAATTGCAACTACTCCAACGTATGGCAAAGCATATCGGATTTGGGAGCTTATGCACTCCACGAGTACGGCAAGCCCTCGGCCATACTCTCATTCAGGATGGCTGACGAGCCTGCGCCCTCCTGCTGGGACAATGCAACCATCGCGAAGATGTACAGTGATTTCTACAAGAACCAGATAACAGGCCTCACCGGCTCCGGGATATTCGGCCTTTCCCAGGCATGCTTTGAGGAGAATGAGCTGAGCGGGGACTGCTTCACCAACTTCCAACCGCCTGGCATGGGGTTCATAATTGATTCCGGAATTCCAAGGCAGCCGCAATTCGACTCCTGGTTCGTTTCATGCGGGAAATATTACTACAATTCAGAGGGCATAACGATGACTACGTTCTCCTCAAATGAAACCAACGCCACGGTCTGCGACAGCTCGAGGATAATGGATTTATATAAGGACTACAAATGTTATGCTGATTGAGTGGGGATTATGCAAGAACACGAAGATGAGGATTGGAAAGGGAAACTTGCGATACTCATGGGCGGGGCAATACTGCTCATGCTCATCGGTTACCTATGCGCCCATTCATGCCCCCCAGGTTATACCTGGGACCCTAGCCCTGGAAAAAACTGCTGCGTAGATGCAAGCGGAAATTGTCTCATCGTGAGCTGCCCCCCGCCAAAACAGATTCCCACAGGAGGATGTTGCGGAGGCGACGAAACCATCATCTGGCTCGGGGCCCCTGACGACTGCTGCGGCCCAGCAGGAGGCCAATGCGATTCCTCCTGTGACCCAGATGACAGGAACAAGCCAGGAGGAGGATGCTGTCCCTCGGACCAGTACTGGAACGGAAGATGCGAGTGCAGAGAGCTTTCGCGGCTTATCCCCTCATCAGGTGCCTGCTGCCTAGCGGATGAGCACTGGGGGACCACGCGGTGCGAATGCAATGACCCAGCAAGGCTCATCATTCCCAACGGCCATTGCTGCGGGACGGGAACAATATGGGACGACACCGAAGAATGCTGCATAGATGCTCTCGGGAACTGCGTGACATGTGTCCCCCCCCAGCGGGAGAATCCAGGCAAGTGGTGCTGCTCAGTAGACTATCTCTGGAATGCGGCCTACCCTCCCTCAGGGAGATGCGAGTGCGACCCTCTTCAGGCCCCTGGGCGAACCATGCCTTCAGGCGCCTGCTGCCCAGCTGGTTATCACTGGGACATTACGAAGACCCCGCCCTGCTGTGCTGACGATTCCACCGGAGTTTGTGCTGACCCCGGATGCGGGGACCTCCACGCAGATGGCGACTTAAACCTTTTTGACGTACTTGATCTAATCAAATACCTGCATCACGGGACGCCGCTCCCGTTCCCCGAACAAGCCGATGTAGACAACTCCGGGGTATTGGATTATGATGACGTATACTATATGATTAATGATGTATACAACGGCGGTCCAGAAGTCTGCCACCCGCCGAGCTGCCCTGCAGACGCGCCCTGGAGCAATGCCGAAATAAAGTGCTGGTGCATTGATGAGGACAGAAGAAACCCCGACACCGGGCGTTGCTGCCCAGATGGAACAACCTGGGACGAAACCAAGGACCCGCCCTGCTGCATCGATTCGGAAGGGACCTGCGTGGGCGAGGGCCTGTGGGGCTGGTATTGCCTCGGAGGGGGCGAACAACCTCCCCCTGTCTGCGGGGACGGAACGTGCTCAATCGGCGAGTGCAGGCCGGACTGCAATGACTGCGACCCATGCTGCGGGAACGGCGATGTGGATGCAGGCGAGACGTGCATCTCCTGCCCAGGAGACACTGGTCCCTGCCAACCTTGCAACCCCCCTGATGGCAACTGCGATACCCTTTTGGGAGAAACCTGCGTGACCTGCCCCCAGGATTGCACAGATGACCCATGCTGCGGGGACGGAACCTGTGAGGCAGCGGAAACTCCCTCAAGCTGTCCTCAAGACTGCACTTCCTGCAAGTTAAGCGGGGGGAACTGCGACATTAACTCAGACTGCTGTTCCAACATATGCTCTTTAGGCACGTGTGCCGACTCTCCGCCTGCATGCAAGCCCTTCCTGGAGTCCGGCCTATGTAGCCCCCTGAGCCTTTGCACATGCACTTCGCCTGCAGACTGTTGTTCTGGCAGCTGCTTGGGTGGCTACTGCAGATGCGTAAACGACCGGAGTGCTTGCACAGACAGTTTCCAATGCTGCCCAGGTTCTATTTGCCTTGGCGGGGTTTGCACTTCTTGCGGCAACAGCGCCTGCGAGTCAGAGTATGGCGAGAACTGCCAAACCTGCCCCCAGGACTGCTGCGAATGCGGAATCGGGGGCACGACAGTGACTGCCTACTTCGGGATTCCCGGCCTAATCACTTTCTACTGCGGGGACGGAACCTGCAACAGGCCATTCGAGGATGGCGATTCTTGCCCCTCCGACTGTCCTATCTTTTCCTACTGCGGGGACGGCTTCTGCGCCAACGACAACGGCAGGAACAAGGAAACCTATTCCACTTGCCCGGCGGACTGCAAATGCGGCGATGGAGTCTGCTCAAAGACAATCGAGGGCTGCCATTTGGGAGCGCCCTGGTCTTGCGACTCGGATTGCTTCTGCACGAACGTCTGCAATGATGATGGAATTTGCGACCCATGGGAGGACTATCAGTGCTATTATTATGGAAACGATTGTCCTCTCGAATGCGGTGACGGACTTTGTGATTCTTTAGAAGGCGAGAGTTGCTCCACTTGCGAGGCGGACTGCGGTCAGTGCTCAAACTGCGGGGACGGCTTCTGCGTCGGTGCTGAGGGGGAGACCACTGCCACATGCCCACAGGACTGCGGCAAATGCCTAGAGCGTTGTGAGGGCTATTGTGATAATTGTGGGGACTCATGTGAAAATCGCTGTAAGACAAACTGCCTTAAATCTCATTCTGCCTCTTACTGTAATATAATTTGCGGTTGCCTCCCATGTACCCACTCTAATCACCCATGCACCTCTGATGTCGACTGCTGCATGGACTACTACTGCGAAACGGGTAGCACTCCCTCCACTAGCGATGATTTTTGCGCAGAAAGAGGGTCCAAATCGCAATGCACGAGAGACAGAGAATGTCTGGCAGGAAAAGTCTGCTCTTCCTCAGGCTGGTGCGACGATTACGACTGCTGCGGGAACGGGAACTGCTACGGCAGTGCTGGAGAAAATATAAATACCTGTTTCGAGGACTGCCGGTGCAAAGCACCAGGCAGGTCATGCTGGCATGATGGCGACTGCTGCTCCGGCGACTGCAGTTCATCTAATACATGCACATGCTCTCCGGCTTTGGGTAACTGTTATTCGGATTCTGACTGTTGCTCCAACGACTGCGATGAAACCTGGAACTCGTGCAATCCCTAGGCGGCCTCGGCTTTTTAGCGAAACTAGACGCTCCAATACCTCTTCGTCTTTATGAAATTTTTCTGCGCCTCGAGCAAATCAATCAAAAGAAGGTCCTCGCTCTGGTGCATCCTTAAAAGAACTCTCGCAGCTGTCTCTGGCCCGACCCCATAAACTGAGAGGGCTATCGCGCCCCTCCTCCCATAGGCATTAAGAAGGCTCGCGGTCCTCATTACCTCGAGAGCAATTTTTTTCTCCTCAGCGCTCCGCTTTCCAGCTCCCTTCTTCCAAGCCTTCTCCTCCTTCTCGCCCGCCATGCCGACAAGCGAGCTTCCGCACGAGTGGCATTTTATGTGCTTGCCCAGATTCTCCAACCTCCCGTAAAGTATTCTCCCGCAGTAGGTGCACATCAGCCTCGCCATTTTCTCGAGGAGCTGCCTCTTGAAGGCCTTGAGCACCTCGGAGCTGGGCTCAATGGGCGATATCAGCTCGGACGCGCTTATTCTCGCGACAGCCGCCCTCCCAAGTGGGGAAAGCTCTTGCACATCAGCAGAGACGACTTTCACGCGCCCTGACCTTATCTCCCCCAAGAGCCACCCGCATGCCCCGACATCCAGGTAGTCATGGAATATCTCGCGCATCGTCTCCCTATGCACAGGGGTTCCCTCGAAATGCGCCACAAGCCTCGGAGTTATCCTGGCCCCTTCCGAGAATGCCCCGAACGCCCTCCCCACATGGGTGAACCTGTACCTGAAAAGGGAGGAGCGGGGGACGCTCTTCCCGAGAATCGATTTCGGGTCCAACGGGCCCTTAAGAAGCGCGGCAATTTTCTCAGCCTTGATTGGGTGGGGCATGAGCAGGGCTATCCTGTACGGGTCGATTTCAGCCCTCACGCTTGACCCCAGGCTCGCGGTGAGCAGTTCAGCAAGGGTTCTCCCAAGGGCCTCGTTCCCCTTCGAGCCCAGGCATGAGTGAACAACGACTGTCTGTTCGCAGCTCTCTATGAAAACGAGTGCATCGCCAGGCAGAACCGTTTGTTTCGAAAGAGTAGCCTCGATATTCTCCACGCATTCCTTTCCGGCTCCGTCGAAATTCTTTATGCCCTTCTCCCTCAGCTCCCCGACCCGCTGGGCAATCCTTAGGGGAACTGGAATCTCCTCGCCGACCCAGTCGGGAACCGCTGACTCGAAAGTCGTTGATGGCTCGACGACAATCTCCTGCTCGTTCGCGTCAAGGACTTTCCAGGGAACCCCCCGGGTTATGAATGTGCCTCCCCTCTCAAGGGAAAGGGCGAATGCCTCGTCCAAGGTGGAGACGAGTTTATTGGTGGCAGCATTTCTCACTGCGATTTTCTTCTCTTTCGATATCATGCTGAGGTTGGAGAAGTAATACTCGAAAGTTCCGCTCCCTTTGGCGAGGTTCCTGTTCGCATCGATCCACAGGCATCGCTGGCTTTTGAGCTGCTGGGCGACTGCTTCAACCTCCTCGAGGGTAATTTTTTCATATGGCCCGGCCCGTCTCACAATCGAATGCGCCTTCTCAAGGGATACATTCCCCCAATCCATCGCCAACCCGACAAGCTGGTGCGCCAGCACATCGAACGCATTCTCCTGCATCCCCTCAGTCTCAACTGCCCCTTCCCTCGCGCCTTCGATTATCGCCACGGACTCGAGCACGTCATCCGAGTCGCTGGCAATCACGACTCCCTTCGGGGTTCTCCCGATGGCATGCCCGCTCCTGCCGACCCTCTGGACCAGTCTCCCGACCTGCCTGGGGGACATGTACTGCACCACGAGGTCAACTTTCCCGATGTCGATTCCCAATTCCAGGGACGAGGTCGCTATGAGCCCCTTCAGCTCCCCCCGCTTGAACAGCTTCTCAATTTCGATTCGCTCATCCCTCGCGAGCGAGCCGTGGTGGATTGCGAATTTTCCCGGCTTCTCCCCGAGCTCTTTCTCAAGCATCCTCATTCTCGAAGCGAGGGTCTCGCCCACTTTCCTCGTGTTCACGAAAACCAGGGCCGCCTCATGACTCATGCACAGTTCATGCAGCCGGAGCAGCCTCGCAGTGGAATCGCCGTCGAGAGAAAGCTTTTCGACAAGCTCCTGCCTGCGGCTCGCCTTGGGGCACTCGAGCCGGATGTTCATCTCCCTCTTCGTCCCCTCGCTCGCAATCAGGTGGGGCCGATTCCCAAAAAGGAATTTCGCAACGACTTCGGGATTCCCGACAGTTGCGCTCAGGCCGATTCTCTGGAACTCACTGCCCTTCTTCTCAACGAGCCTCTCCAGCCCCAGTGCCAGCTGCGCCCCTCTTTTGTCCGAATAAAGTTCATGAACCTCATCGAGAACCACGCATTCAACATGCTCAAGCGCCTTCCCAATCACCTTCGCAGGCAGTATTGCCTGCAGGGTTTCTGGCGTAGTGATTAGGACCTGCGGAGGGCTCTTCGCCTGCCTCGCCCTCTCGCTTGCGCCCGTGTCGCCGTGCCTCACTGAGGCCGAGATTCCCAGGCGCGAGCACCACCACTCCACCCTCTCAATCATATCCCTGTTCAAGGCCCGGAGAGGAGTGATATAAAGGACCCGAATCCCGTTTTTCTTCTCGCCTTCTGTTTTCTCCCCCCCTAATTTTTTCTCCCCAGCTTTCGCCAGTTTCCCGAGAATGGGCAAAACCGCAGCCTCGGTCTTTCCCCATCCCGTGGGTGCGATAACCAGCACATTTCTCCCTCTCGCGACCTCGGGCATCGCCCTCTTTTGGATTTCCGTGAGCGAGGAGAAGCCCCTCATTCTCATTAGCGAGAGAATCTCTGGGGACAAAATCTCTTCGGAAGAAGTCATTCCCTAACACCGAAAAACTATCTGCTCATCCTTTTGAGAGTTGCAAGAG